>CAKZYL010000480.1 GCA_937884705.1 uncultured Roseovarius sp.
GGGGCCAGATCTTGCCCAGTGCCAGGCTGCCACATCAGACCTGTGGGTTGCAGGTCGTTTTGCGGGCCAAACCACAGCGCGTCTTCGGAGTATACGACATCAATCGCATAGCCCGTCCGAGACAGGGCAACGGCCGCTCGGCCGCTCTCATTTGTCTGGGCGATGGCATCGGTCAGGGCGCGTGTCATCGCGTGCGTCTCGGGGAGCGGCTCACCGGTCTCAAAATCGCGTGGCGGGGCGAAGCGGAGAAACGCGTCGGACGGATGGGCGATCACCTGTGCAAATTGCGCGCCGGACGGGATCTGGCCTGTGGAGGCGCAGGTGCTTTCGATGCTTGGGGCGCAGTCCGCTGATACGGCGCGCAGGTCTGCCTCGGTCGTCGAAAGATCGAAGGCCTGCGCGTATCCGATGAGCGCATCGGGGTCATCGGCGGCGTCAGACACCAGACCCAAAAGCGTGCCCTCTGCGATGCCATGGACGCGACCAGCGGACAAAAACCCATCTGATATGGCAAAGCGGCGGATGCCGATGGTGTCTTCGCTGCCAAACACCGCGGCGTCGATCAGATCGCCTTCCCAAAGCGGGGTTTGCAGGCGCGCAGCACCCGGCACGCCAGTGGCATTGAGATCGCTCAGGACGGCTTGGAAGAGCTGACGGAATGTCAGGCCCGCACTGGTTTGCAGCCGTGCTGCAAGTTTTGCGGTGAAGAGCCCGTACCATTCATCACCCCCGATATCTGCGGCAAAATTCACCTCCCGCGCCAGCTCAGAAGATTGCGCGGAGTAAAACGCCATGAATCCGCCGGGCAGATCATCTTGGGTTTGTTCCACCACGGTTTCTTCGTCGAGATACACAGGATCTGCCGAGGCACCGAGAACGGACGGATCAACAAACCGTGTGGCTGTGTTGAGCGATCCCGCGCGGGTGCCAGAGCCGGAATGGCAACTGTCCAGGACGAACCAGACATCCGCCCCCTTGGATCTTATGGCCGCGAGCGCGGCGCCGATTTCATCATCGGTGATGGCATTGGGGATTTGATTGGTGCCGGGTTCTGCACGGGCCGTGTCGGCTGGCAAAAACACCTCGTCGAGGCCGTCCGCTTCGTCACCGCCGCGATCTGCCTGGCGGGTGCCGTGGCCGCTGAGATGAATAAAGACAAAATCGCCGTCATTGGCTTTGGCGGCCAAATCGGAAAAAGCCGTCAGGATGGCGGTGCGCGTAGGTCTCTGCCCGCCGTCAACGCCATCGGCCAAAATCTCGATCTGATCAATGCCGCGGCCCCTGAGCGTTGCGGCAAGGAGCGTCACGTCATTCTTGGGACCCTTAAGGTCCAAGAGACCGATGCTTTCATCGTAATCAGATACCCCGATCAGCAAAGCCCTTGTTTCAGCCTGAGCTCTGAATGGAACAGAGGCCAAAATCAACAAAGCAAAAACACAAACCAAATGCCGCATCACACAGGCGCCTTTTGCCGATCTTCCCGAAAACATACTGGAGACTATCACCAAGATTGCAGAGTCCAATACGGGATATCCGCAGATTTGTTGCACGGCTGCGTTTCGATTTCTTTTGATTTTTGAGCCCGGTTTGCTTTTGATGGAAAACAGGGAAGGGTCTTGAGGTTAGGATCCGCTTCGCATCACGTGACGGCGACACCAGAAAAAACAATAGAGAACGCGAAACTTTCGCGTTCTTAAAGGGTTTTGCCAGATGTGGGGGCACTTTCGGTTGGTTTCAGCGATCGAACCTGTTGGGCAGTTAAAGATTGGTGAGGTGAAGTTCCTTTAGCTCGAGAGGACAAGATTTATGAAGATTTTCAGAAACGGTGCAGCTCTTTTTCTTTCCACAACCATGATGACAGGCACAGCTTTCGCTCAGTCTGCATTGGACAATGTGGTCGTGCCGTCCGGCAGTCAGCAAAGTTATGCGGCCTCTGTCTTTGCAGAGAGAAAAGACGGAAGCTTTGTGAGAAACATCGACGATGGTGGCGCTCAGGGAGGAAATGCTTCCAACACCCGGGTCTATGGTGGACGGCTTGCGCAGCAGGGCGTGTGGCCCGCGATGGTCGGCCTGCATGACATGACGCAAATGACAGAGGATCCAGACACGTTTCCCTACACGTTTTTTTGCGGGGGGACATTGGTCGCGCGGCAATGGGTTTTGACGGCGGCCCATTGCGTGATTGATCGCGAGGGAAATCTGTTGGATGCTAGCACGCTCCGGATCCGATCTGGCCATGTGGACATGCTGCAGGGCGATCTGCGCGAGATCGCGGCCTTGATCCCTCATCCAGACTATGGGGGGCCCAATCTCAGCAATGACATTGCTTTGATCAAACTGGCGCAGCCGGTGACGGACAGCTCTGGGCCTGTGGGCGCAATCGCTGTGCAGCAACCCGGCCAGACCCTGCCCGAAGGGACGGCCGTTGTGACCGGTTGGGGACAGACCGAAGATGGGTCGTATCCGCTGGATCTCTTGGAGACCGACATCGACATCCTGCCCAATGACCTGTGCAATGACGGATACCGAGAGCAAAACCGCCGCGACCTCGCCGATATGATCCAGATCGTGGGAAATGCCACGGATATGCCATTTGAAAAGATGGAAGAAGCGTATCTGATCCTGGCCAACAACCTCGGCGATCAGGTCTCAAGCAGCATGATTTGCGCGGGCGTCTCATCGGGCGAACGCGGGTCGTGCTATGGCGACAGTGGCGGACCTCTTCTGCAGCAGGACGCGAATGGCAAATGGATCCAGGTTGGCGTTGTCAGCTGGGGTGGTACGGAATTGCAGACGCGGTTCATCAATCCGGGCTGGTGCGGCCAGGAAGAGCTCTATGGCATCTATACCCGCGTGTCTGATTACTTTGACTGGATCGGTCAGACGATCCAGGCCAACTGATCTGGGCTGTCAGGAGGTAGGAAGATGCTTTTCAGAAGTCTTACGACTATGCGCATGATCTCCGTGCTGGCTGCCGGAGCCCTCGCGTTCGCCACGCCGCTCTATGCGGATTTCTCAGAAGGCAGTTTTGAAGACGGAAGTTTCGGCGACACTGCGTCGGAGCCCGCAGCCGAGCCGCAAACAAGTGAAACGGGGTCGTCCGACGGCTTTGACGAGGGCAGCTTTAACGACGACGGGTCCACGAAAGATCAACCGTCGTCCTCTGAAACAACCCCTGCGGCCCCAGTTGTGGCTGATGACCCCAGTGCCGTGGAGGAGCGCGAGCCGGAACCCACTGGCACGCAGGACCAGGCCGACAGCCAAACAGCGGAGACCATCGAAATAGATCCGCAGATCTATGCGTTTGAGATCCGCGACTATGGCGTTCAGCCGCGGAACACGTTGCGCAATACACCGTTGTCTGGGCCGACGCCTCTTGAGGTGCCAGGTGGGTACACGTTGTCGACGCAAGGATTGGTCGATGCGTATCTGGCATCGACCGACATGATCGTGATTGATGTCTTGGGCAGTGATTATGGGTTGCCCGACGCGTTTGTCCTTCAAAACCTCGGCAGTCCGGGCCACTTCAATGATCGCACGCAACAGCAAGCCTCGATTTGGCTCAATAACGTGACGGGAGGGGATGCAAGCTATCCGATCGTGCTTTATTGCAGCGATCCGCAATGCTGGTTGAGCTATAACGGTGCGCTTCGCGTGATCGCGGCCGGCTACAGCAATGTCTATTGGTATCGCGGCGGCATCCGCGCCTGGGAGATGGCAGGGCTAAATGTCTACCCGACAGGGTTTTGACACCGCGGACAGCGTTTCTTGCTATGAATTGTGGCAATCTGAGCTGCAATCGCTGTCCACGGTGTTGACGGTGCCCTCACCCAATTTGCACCAAGCAGATGATTCGTCGCGAATGTCGGTGATCTGGCCGCCGCCAGTTTGAGCAACAACCAGTAATTTCGGTGTTCCGGCACCGGATTTTGCGATGTCTATGCGTTTGCCGGTGATAGCCCGGCCCCGTAATCGGGAAGCCTGTCTCCGAGGAATGTGTATTTCTGCCGTGCCTCGGTCACAGACTGCATATTCAGCGTGATCTGCCGCAAATCCTCGCGCGTCTCTTTGAAGCTCAGCGGTGGGGTGTGATCATCCTGCCAGGGGGGGCAAAACAGCGAGTTTCCATAGGTCGGCCCGGCGCGGTTGAGGGATAGCAGGTAGACCTGATTCTCGAGGGCACGGGTGATGGCGAAGGGATGCCATGTGGGGAAGCTCTCGTCACGGTAGTAGGCGCCGCAGTGCAATATCACAGTGACGTCGTGATCAATCGCCAGGGTGCGCGACAGCTCCGGAATGCGGATATCGTAGCAAATGATAGGGGCGAGTTTGAAACCCTTCACCTCGAACGTAAAAACGTGGTCTCCGCGGGTGAAATAGGCTTTTTCGCTGGAGGCTCCGAACTGGGCAAGGTGCAGTTTATCGTAGTGTCCGATCCGGTCTCCGTTTGGGCCGACAACTGCCATGGAGATGTAGTATTGCCCACCTTCGTGTCGGGCAAACCCGTAGCAGACATGGACGCGCGCCTCCATCGCGAGGGCGCGCCATGCGATGAACGACGGGCCGTCGAGCGGCTCTGCGAGCGTTTCGAGGGCGTCAAATGTCTCTGGTGCGTAGTCAAGGCTCGATAGCTCTGGGAGGACGACTAGGTCCACTGGATTGCACGCGGATTTGAGGGCATGCCGCACTTTTTGCACCGAGGCCTTTAGATGCGCATCCCGCTCGGCCGTCGTGGTCATGGAAGGCACGGTGATCTGGCAGGCCAGAAGCGATAGCGTGTCGGAAGAAGGGGGGTCTTGGTGCATCACTCTCTCGGGCCGATGGGCGCATTGAGCGGAGTTTAGAGCATTTTTGGGCGCAGCGGTCGACGCCGGTGTTTTATCCCTGGCGCGGCGCGCAGGGCGCCACGCCAGGGTACGACAGGCGGAGATCACAGCACTATGGCCAAGGAGTTGGCTGAGATCATGCCTGCCTTCTCTGCATTAGCCTTCGAACCACCAACGGCTGCCTGCACGGAAGCTGTCCATGGCCCAGCTCGCCGCAACGCTGCCGATATTCTGGACGGTCTTGCGACGTCCCGTCACGTAGTTCGGGAAATACGGGATCAGCGCGCCGCCATCATCGCGCAGTATCATGCCCATCTCGCGATAGATCCCAGCGCGTTTGGTGTCATCGAGCTCACCCTTGCCCATCAGCAGAAGGTCATTGAAACGGGCGTTGTCCCAGTAGGTTTCATTCCAAGCGGCCCCTGCCTTGTAGGTGAGTGTATACATCACATCAGGCGTCGGGCGTGCGCCCCAGTTCGACATCATCCACGGCTTCGTTAGCCACACCTCGGACCAGTAGCCATCATTGGGCTCGCGGATGGGTTTGATGTTTATGCCGGCCGCCTTGGCGTGCTCGGCATAAAGCACCAGCATGTCGATGGCGCCTGTTGTGATGGAATCGGCCGAAGAAATCTCAAGCGTCTGGCCTTCCATGCCCGCCTTCTTCCAAAGCGATGCGGCCTGATCTGGGTCATACTCGCGCTGGGGAATGTCATTGGGGAAATAGGGCATGGCCGCATTGTGGTGGAAATCATTGCCCACCGTGGCTGCGCCAAAGGCGATCTTTTCCACGATGTCCTGGCGGTTCATCGCGAGCTTGAGCGCCATGCGCACGTCGTTGTTGTCGAACGGGGCCTTGTTGCAGTGCATCGGCAGCGTGATGCAGGAGGCCGATGGCACATTGTCGACGATGATGTCGGCGTTGCGGCTCAAGAGGGACATGGTTTTGTTTTCAAGCAGGCTGACGGCATCCACATCGCCCGTGATCAGCGCGGTCTGGCGCGCGTTCGGGTCGTTGATGATCTTGAATTCAACGGCGTCGAAATATCCGCCTTCGCCGTGCCAGCCCTCGTGACGTTCCAGATAAGCGCCGATGCCGGGCTCGAAGCTCTTGAGAACATAGGGTCCGCAGCCGTCGCCGGATTCCCAGTCGATGGATCCATCTGCCTTGGCGGGCAGGATCGGCAGGTGATAATCCGGCATGATCCAGGGCAGATCCGCATTCGGGCTGTCGAGTTTGACGGTGATCGAATTGTCGCCATTGTCGACGATCTCCACGATGCCGCTGACCAGGGACGCCGCCGCTGACGGGTTGTCGTCGCCGCGGTGGTAGTTGATCGAGGCGATCACATCCGTGGCGGTGACCTTTTTGCCGGAATGGAAGGTGGCCTTGTCATTGAGGACAAAGCGCCATTCCATGGCGTCGGGCGTGGCTGACCACTCTGTGGCGACATCCCCGCCCAGCGACTGGTCGGGCATGATCATTGTCAGGTATGCGCGATAGGTGTGCGCCAGGGCGATATCCCCAAATGAGACGTATTGCGCGGGGTCATAGCCGTCGGTGGCGTTGCCGTCATGCTGACCGATGCGGAATGTGCCACCGCTTTGCGGCGCGGCCTTGGCGGATTTGGTCCATAGGGTGGTTGCGGTTGTGACCGTCAGACCTGCCGCGAGAGCGTGCGCCATAAAAGAGCGGCGCGTGATTGATCCGTTTCCTGCGGCTTTGGTCAGCCGGTCAATCGTCATTTTGTCATGGGTGGGTTTCAATGGTCGTCTCCCTGTTGCTGACAGGCCTGCACTGTCAGAGATCTATTAAGGCGTGTTTGTCTGTCGCTGGTCGGGATGCGTGGGCAAAGATCCACGTCGTTTTTTATGTTACATCTGTAACGTACGTGCCTAGAATTGAAACTTGTGAAACACCACCGGTCAAGATGAGTCGCGCCGTGGCCCATGCCCCTTTGCCCCAACATGCCTCAATTATCGTCATCGGTGGCGGTATTATGGGCTGTTCGACATTGTACCACCTCGCAAAGATGGGCGTCGGCGATGCTATCTTGCTGGAGCGCAACAAGCTGACTTCGGGCACGACATGGCATTCTGCTGCGCAGGTGCGGGCGCTGCGCCATTCCAAGAACCTTACGCGGATGATCCAATATTCGGTCGATCTCTATGCCCAGTTGGAGCGGGAGACGGGCCAGAATGTGGGTTGGATCCAGAAAGGCAGCCTGTCGATCGCAACGTCCGAGGATCGGCTAATCCACATTCGGCGGCAAGAGGCGCTGGCCCATGCCTACGGGATTGAGGCCACCTCCATATCTCCCGAGGCGGCCAAGGAACGCTGGCCGATGATGAACACCGATGATGTGATCGGCGCTGTCTGGTCGCCCGATGACGGGCGGGTCAGCCCCTCGGATGTGTGTGCCGCATTGGTGAAGGCAGCCAAGGGTATGGGCGCGAAAATTTTTGAAGATACTGGCGTCACGGGCATTCTGACGGAAAACGGCAGGATCAAGGGGGTGGAGACCACCCAAGGCGTGGTGACCTGCGATGCGATTGCGCTGTGTACCGGGCTCTGGTCGCGCGAGGTGGGCGCGATGGCCGGGGCGGAGGTGCCTGTTCTGGCCTGCGAGCATTTTTATTTACTGACCAAGCCGATTGACGGGATATCGGGCAATACGCCGACGCTCGGCGATCATGACGGGCACCTCTACATTCGCGACGATTCCGGCGGGCTGCTGGTGGGGTGCTTTGAGCCCATGGGCAAACCCATTGCGCCAGGTGTTCTGAATGAAAGCTTTCAGTTCGGGCTTTTGCCCGAGGACTGGGATCACTTTGAGCCGATGATGAAAAACGCGCTGCATCGTTTGCCTGTGCTGGAGACTGCAGAGGTGAAGATGCTGCTCAATGGCCCGGAAAGCTTCACGCCCGACGGCATGTTCATGCTGGGGGAAACGGCGGAGACGAAGGGGCTCTATCTGGGGTGCGGATTGAATTCGGTGGGCATTGCCTCGGGCGGTGGCGCAGGCATGAACCTGGCGCATCTGATCGTGCATGGGCACACGGCCTATGACCTTGGTGAGACGGATGCGAAACGGTTCGCGCCAGTGTTCAATTCCCTGGACCACCTGATGGCCCGCGCGCCGGAGATCCTCGGCACACATTATGACATTGCCTATCCCGGGCGGCAGCTGGCGACAGCGCGCAATCTGCGCCCGTTGCCCCTGGCCGAGGAATATGCTGCTGCTGGCGCGCATTTCGGGCAGTTTTACGGGTGGGAGAGACCACTTTACTTCGGCAAGACGGCAGAGCCAAAAATGACGTTCGGCACACCGGATTGGTTTGAAAACGTTGGGGCCGAAGTGAAGGCGGCCCACGAGGCGGCCGCGATCTTTGATGCCTCGCCCTTTGGCAAGATCGAGGTAGAAGGCCCGGATGCGGAAGCGTTCCTCGATATGACCTGCGCGTCGAACATGGCCAAGGCACCCGGCAGCGCGATCTATACGGCCGTGTTGAACGCGCGTGGCACCTACGAATCCGACATCACGGCGCATCGCATTGCGAAAGATCACTATCGCCTCTTTGTCGGGACCAACGCGATCAAACGCGATCTGGCGTGGTTCCGGGCGCATGCGTCCGGGTTTGATGTGACGTTGACAGACAGCACGGAAGATTACGCTGTGCTTGGTGTGATGGGGCCAGAGGCCGCGCGGATCGTGGCGGAGACGGGTGCGCCGGAGCTGGCTGAACTTGGCTATTTCAAGGTGGGGCCTGCCCATATCGCGGGGTGCCATGTGCGGGCTGTTCGGATGTCCTACGTCGGTGAGGCCGGGTGGGAGATCACGATGCGGGCCGAGAATGCGCGCAAGGTCTATCGCGCGTTGACCGAGGCGGGCGCAAGGCCTGCGGGGCTCTTTGCGCAGACATCCATGCGCATTGAAAAGGGCTTTGCTGCCATGGGGCATGAGTTGGATGGGGATATCTCTCCCGTAGAAGTTGGTCTCGACATGCTGGTGTCAAAGAGCCGGGCGTTCACAGGATCGGAGGCTTTGGCGCAGCGACTCGAAACATCCTATCGCAGTTTGGTCACGGTCATCCTTGATGATGTGGACGCCGTGCCTCAGGGCCATGAGCCGATCTATGCAGGCGATGAGATCATCGGGCACACGACCTCTGCGGCGTTCGGCTATCGCATCGGCAAACCCTTGGCGCTGGCCCATGTGCACAGGCAGGATGTCGATCAGCTGCGCGTTGAGCTGGATATCGCTGGCGCGCGCTTTGGTGCCGCCTTGCAATATGCCTGCGCCTTTGATCCAACTGGAGACAGGATGAAAGGTCAGAGACAAAAGGACTGATCCCGTGAGCCATGTCTTCCCACGTCATACCAAAGGGGATCTGCCTGTGGCGGCGGGTGGCGATGGGCCGTACCTCATTGACAGCACGGGAAAACGCTATCTGGATTGTGGCGATGCGGCGGTGTCCTGTTTGGGCCATTCGAATGCATCCGTTGTGAAGGCTGTGCAAGATCAGGTGGCGCAGATTGCGTTCGCGCATTCCGGCTTTATGACGTCTGAGCCTGCTGAGGCGCTGGCCGATCTTTTGATCGCCAACGCGCCTGGGGATCTCGATCGGGTCTACTTTGTATCGGGCGGATCGGAGGCGGCGGAAAGCGCCATCAAGCTAGCGCGGCAGTATTTTACGGAACGGGGCGAGCCTGCGCGCCGCCATATCATTGCGCGCAAGCAGAGCTATCATGGCAACACGCTGGGCGCGCTCTCGGCCGGTGGCAATGAATGGCGGCGCGCGCAGTTTGCGCCGATCCTTGTGGAGATGAGCCATATCTCAGCGTGCTACGAATATGTTGACCGCCGCGAGGATGAGAGCAGTTTTGAGTATGGCCAGCGCGTCGCCAATGAACTGGAGGCGGAATTCCTGCGGCTTGGGCCCGAGACGGTGATGGCCTTCATGGCGGAGCCGGTGGTGGGGGCGACGTTGGGTGCGGTGCCGGCGGTTGAAGGATACTTTGCCCGCATTCGGGACATTTGCGATCAATACGGCGTGCTTTTGATCCTAGATGAGGTGATGTGCGGGATGGGACGCACCGGGCATCTCTTTGCCTGCGATCACGATCAGGTGGCACCGGATATCCTGTGCATCGCCAAGGGTCTCGGCGCCGGGTATCAGCCGATCGGCGCGATGCTCTGCAGCAAAGAGATTTACGACACGATTGCCAAGGGGTCCGGCTTTTTTCAGCATGGACACACATATATCGGCCATCCCGTTGCCACCTCTGCGGCCTTGGCTGTCGTGAAAGAATTGCTGGACCAGGATCTGTGTGAGCGGGCTGGGACCGTCGGGGAGGATCTCAAAGGCGCTCTGACACAGGCGTTCGGCCAGCATCCGCATGTCGGGGATATCCGCGGGCGGGGGCTCTTTCTCGGGTTGGAGCTGGTGCAGGATCGTGACAGCAAATCCCCCTTTGATCCTGCCAAAGGCCTTGCCGGTAAGATCAAAAAGATCGCGCTGGAAAATGGTTTGATCTGCTACCCGATGTCCGGCACACGAGACGGGCGCAACGGGGATCATGTTCTGCTTGCGCCGCCTTTTATCATTGAGGAGGCGCATATGGGTGAACTGATCGAAAAGCTATCCACCTCGGTTGAGGGCGCACTGGCCTTGTAGCGGCGCCATTAAGAGAGTTGACGAATCTTGTAATTATCCATTCAATTGGGAAATTATTTGTAAGGAACGCAACACAGTATGGGTCACGCACCCCCGCTAAGATTGGATGACTTGACGCCAGAGCGCCTCGAGCGCCTGAGCCCTCAACTCCGGCGCGCGGCCCGCTTTGTGGTGGAGCGCCCCGGCGATATCGCAACCCGGTCTCAAAGATACGTGGCAGAGGCCGCCAAGTTGCCAGCGCCAACCTTCACCCGGTTGGCCCACGCAATCGGATTGCAATCTTATGATCATTTGCGCGAGCTGTGTCGCGATTACGTTTTGCCCAAGCGCACGGCGCTGGCCGATCGTGCGCAGGCCTTGGTACGTCCAGACGACGGCGATGACGCCTCGTTGATCGAGCAGCACGCTGTGGCCGTGATGCACAATGTGCAGACCTTGGTGGATCGCGTTGACGCCGCCAAGCTCTCGGAGGCGGCTCAGCTTCTTGCGCGGGCACGGCGCGTTGTATTGATCGGAGAGATGAGCGCGCTGGGGCTGGCGGAATATGCCTCTTACATCGCCAACATGTCTGTCACTGGATGGAGTGTTCTTGGCCGGACCGGGGACAGTTTGTCGTCAGAACTGGCCACTCTGGGGCCAAAAGACGCGTGCATTGCGGCGTCCATGAGCCCGTACTCTGCCCGTGCGGTTGAATTTGCAGGCCATGTCACGCGATGCGGTGTGCCCCTGATCGCCATCACCGACAATGCTCTTTCGCCATTTGGCCCAATTGCGCAGCACAGTTTCTTTGTGGGCAATGAAAGCCCGCAGTTTTTCCCCTCTCACGTGCCCTCCCTGCTGGTTTTTGAGACCCTGCTGGATATGGTGATCCGGGAAAGGGGCCCTGAGGCGCAGACCCATATTGCCGCGATAGAACGGCAAAACCACAGACTCAATGAATATTGGCGGGACGCACCCGCTCGAAAAAAAGCTGACAAATAGGGAGACTGAACCAATGAAGAGCTTTTTGAAAACCGCTGTGAGCAGCGTCGCGCTCACCGCTTTTTCCACCACTGTTGCGATGGCCGAGTGCACCAATGAACGCTGGAACGCCGTTATGGAGCGCGGCACGTTGATTGTGGGTGTGAAGGCCGATTACAAGCCGTGGGGCTTCCGGGATGAGAGCGGCAACATTGTCGGCATGGAGATCGACATGGCCGCCGACGTGGCCCGCGCCATGGGCGTCGATCTAGAGCTGGTGGCGGTGCAATCGTCGAACCGCATGCAGTTTCTTGAGCAGGGCAAGATTGACCTCATGATCGCCACTATGTCGGATCGCGCGGACCGGCGGGAGATCGTGGGCATTGTGGGCCCGAACTACTACACCTCGGGCACCAATGTGATGTCGCCCAAGGCGCTTGCGTTCACCGAGTGGACCGATCTGACGGGCAAAAAAGTCTGCGGCAAGCAGGGCGCGTTCTACAATCAGATCGTGGAAGAGCGTTATGATGTGGAAGTTGTCGCCTTTACCGGCAACGCCGAAGCCAAGCAGGCGCTGCGCGACAAGAAATGCGTGGCCTGGGTCTATGATGACAGCTCAATCGGCTCCGACCTTGCCTCTGGCAACTGGGATGAGTTTGAAATGCCGCTCGCCTCTGAGGACGACAACCCTTGGGGTCTGGCCGTGCCGATCGAAGAGCAGAACTGCGTCTGGGGCAACTTCATGTCTGGTCTCCAGTACACCTGGCACCAGGATGGGACGCTGATGGCGCTGGAAGAGAAGTGGGGCATCAAGCCGACCGCCTATCTCAAAGACAAAGCCGAGCGCTACGGCGATTGGCTGGCAGAATAAACGCCACGCGCGCCCTTCCGGTTTCCTCCGGGAGGGCGTTTTTGACTGGGGTGGGCTTACATGGAGGATTTCTTCCGAGAGCTGGCGGCTGTGGCGCCGCGATGGAACTTTATATGGATGTATGAAGAGCGCCAGCAGAACAAAATCCTGTCTGGCCTTTGGATGACGATCAAACTGAGCGTCATGTGCCTCTTTCTGTCTGTTCTGATTGGGCTGGTGGGCGCCTGGATGCAGGGCGCCAAATCCGCAGTGGCCCGTTACATCGTGCAAGGTTACATTCAGTTTTTCCGCAACACCCCGCCCATGGTGCAGCTCTTGTTCTTCTACTTTGCCTTGGGGCAGTTCACGCCGGTGGTGACGGGGGAAGACGGATGGACGGTGGAGCCGATCATTTCGAATGTGGGCTGGGCGATCATCTCGCTGAGCTTCTTTGCAGGGGCCTTCAACGTCGAGATCTTCCGCGCGGGCATTGAGGCCGTGCCGGAAAGCACGGTTGAGGCCTCTGAGTCGCTGGGGTTCTCGCGGCTGCAGA
>CAKZYL010000481.1 GCA_937884705.1 uncultured Roseovarius sp.
AGCAACCCGTCTTTGACTTCTTGCTCGAACCAGTATTGCGCCTGGGCCGCCCGGCGCGCATCAAAATGACCTTCGTCTCGGCGCCACGTGACAAGAGACGTCATCTCGTCCCATGCTGAACTGAGACCATCTTCTTGCAGGGCAGACACCATCATCGCCTTTGGAAACCCGTCTGGATCTTGCGGGCGTTTGCGCAAGAGGCGAAGCGCGCCGGTGTAATCTGAACAGGTGCGCGTGGCTGCGGGCTTGAGGTCACCGTCGGCTTTGTTCACCAGGATCATATCGGCCATTTCCATGATCCCGCGCTTCACACCCTGAAGCTCATCCCCGCCTGCCGGGGCTAAGAGCAGGATGAAGAGATCAGACATCTCCGCGACAACGGTCTCCGACTGACCAACCCCTACCGTTTCGATCAGCACAACGTCAAAGCCCGCCGCCTCACACACGGTGACGGCTTCGCGCGTACGGCGGGCGACACCGCCTAAATGAGTTCGGCTCGGGGAGGGGCGAATGAAAGCGAGCGGATCGCGGCTGAGCCGGTCCATGCGGGTTTTGTCGCCTAGAATGGAGCCGCCCGATCGTGCGCTCGAAGGGTCCACTGCCAGCACAGCGACCCGCAGGCCTTGCGCGGTCAGCATGGTGCCGAAGCTCTCTATGAAGGTCGATTTTCCAACACCCGGCGTGCCGGAAAGACCCACGCGGATCGCTTTCCCATGCCCTTGAAGCCCGGCGATCAACTCACCTGCCTGTGCCTGATGATCGGCACGCCCGCTTTCGACCAAAGTGATCGCCCGGGACAAAGCACGACGCTCCCCCTTGATAATTTTCTCACGAAGCTGTGCAATGTCCATGAAAGCGGCTCAGAATTGTTTGACGGCTCCTATGCCCCGTCTGACGGTACCTGTCCAGAGGCCGCAACTTGGGAAGGGACACGCCCATGGGACATCTGTTGCGACGCCTGATGCTCGTCGGGGCGATGATATGCAGTGCTTTGCCTCTTTGGGCAGAGCAATCGAGCATGAGTTTTGACGTTCGAGTGTTGGGCGCGCGCGTCGGAATTTTCAGCATCGCGGCCACCGAAACCGGTGGCGGATATGCGGCTCGGTCGCGGTTCACCACAGTGGGCTTGGTGGGCGCGATCAAGAAAATGGAGGCCGATGTCACGGTGCAAGGCCGCGTGGCGGGGAGCCGCATGCAACCTGTGAATTACAACGAAGCCATTGATGACGGCACCCGTGTGACCGATGTTGTGGTGAAGTTTGCGCCGGGTTTGCCGCGGCTTGTCTCGGGCGACGTCGGAAGTAAGTCGCCCCCGGCCACAGGTCAAAAGCTGGCCCGCGCGATAGATCCGTTGACCGGTGTCTACATCCTCTTGCGGGATCAAGAACCGGCCGATGTCACGTGTCAGTTTTCCGCAGACATCTATGACGGGCATCGTTTGGCGCGCATCGCGCTTACGCGCGGAGAGCTACATTCAAATGGCAAAACCTGTCATGGCACATATCGCAGGCTGTCGGGCTATTCGAACAGCGAAAGTCGCAAGCGGGCTGTGCCGTTGGCCATTGACTACGTGTCTTATGGTGGCGTCTTCCGCGCCGACCAAGTGCGGGTGGAAACGCGCTATGGTGCTGCGGTGGCCAAACGCCGGTGAGCCTTCCCATTGAACGCGTATTGCCGGAGCTTTTGGCTGCTCTCCGGGCCCACGGTCGCGCCGTACTTGAGGCGCCGCCAGGCGCCGGCAAAACCACCATGGTGCCGCTTGCCATCTTGCAAGATGGACTGACCCAAGGCCGCATTCTGATGCTGGAGCCCCGCCGCCTTGCCGCCAGAGCTGCGGCAGAGCGTATGGCGCAGATCCTGGGCGAAGAGGTGGGCCAGCAGGTCGGGTATCGCATCCGAGGTGACGTTAAAGCCTCCAAAGCCACGCGGATCGAAGTTGTCACCGAGGGCATCCTCACACGCATGATCCAAAGCGATCCGGAGCTCAAGGATGTCGGTGCGGTGATCTTTGATGAGTTTCACGAGCGCTCGCTCAATGCGGATCTCGGCCTTGCTCTATGCCTCGAGATTGCCGGTGCGTTGCGGGACGATCTTGTTCTGCTTGCAATGTCGGCCACGTTGGATGCAGGGCCAGTGGCTGCATTGATGGACGCACCTGTGATCACCGCCGAAGGCCGCAGCTTTCCTGTTGAGATCCGCCACTTGGATAAACCTCTGCGCAAGGAAACCCGGTTTGATGCTGCCGTCGCAGGTCTGGTGTGCGAAGCCTTGCACAAGACAGAGGGCGGTGTGCTTGTCTTTCTGCCGGGCGAGGGCGAGATCAGACGTGTCGCGGAGCGTCTCAAGGGTGATTTGCCGTCTGATGTTCAGTTGCGACCGCTCTACGGGGCCTTGCCGTTCAAAGACCAACGCGCGGCGATCACACCTCTGAGGGATGGCCGCAAACTGGTGCTGGCCACATCCATCGCGGAGACGTCACTCACCATCGAGGATATCCGCGTTGTGGTCGATGGCGGTCGCGCGCGCCGCTCGCGTTTTGATCCAAACTCTGGCATGGCGCGGCTGGTGACAGAGCCTGTAACACGCGCCGAAGCCGCGCAACGCACCGGGCGCGCCGGGCGTGTCGCTGAGGGCGTATGCTACCGTCTGTGGACCAAAGGGCAGGAGGGCGCGCTCTCCGCCTATCCACCGGCTGAGATTGAAGCTGCGGATTTGGCGGCATTTGCGCTTGAACTGGCGGTGTGGGGCGCGCGCCCGGATGAGCTGCCGCTTTTGACCCCGCCCAACCCGGGCAGCTTTGCTGAGGCACAAAACCTGTTGCAGATGTTGGGCGCGATTGATGGCGACGGCCGGATCACGGAGCATGGCAAAATGCTCGCGCGCCTTCCAGTCCATCCGCGTCTCGCGCATATGCTCGCCACGGCGGGGCCCAAGGCCGCCAAACTGGCAGCTCTTCTGTCTGACCGAGATCCGCTGCGGGGGGCCGATGTTGATATCACCTTGCGCCTCAAGGCCTTGCAGTCGGGCGGCACGCCGGCGCTCAAAAGGATCAGGGAGGAGGCCAAAAGGCTGGCGCGCCTCACGGGCGGGCTTTGCGCACGTGAGATCACGACGGCGGGTATGGCCGCGCTTGCCTATCCCGACCGCATCGGCCAGCGCCGCAAGGGAGAGGCCCCGCGCTATGTGTTGTCTGGGGGAAAGGGCGCTGTGTTGCCTGATGGCGACCCGATGAGCGGCGCGCGTTTTATCGTGGCCACGGATCTCGACGGCGACCGGCGAGAGGCGCGTGTCCGTCAGGCGATAGATCTTAGCCAAGCGGAGTTGCGGGATCTCTTCGCAGATCAAATCCAGCGAGAAGACGTCTGTTACTGGGACAAACGCGAACGCCGCGTCCTGGCACGGCGGCAGGAACGGTTTGGTGCTCTGGTGTTAGAAGACCGTGCGTGGAAGGACGCGCCGGGTGACGCCTTGTCCCGTGCGATGCTCGATGGTGTACGTGACCTTGGGATCAATTGGAGCAAGGGTGCCCACCTCTTTGCTGCCCGGGTCACAGTGCTGCATGAGGCCGGTGAGGACCTGCCCGACATGGCTGAGGATGCCTTGCTTGATACGGCTGAGGACTGGCTCCTGCCGTATCTCAAGGGTCTGAAAACGGCGGCGGATTGGAAGGCGTTCGACATTCTTGATGCCCTGCGCGCGCGGTTGACATGGGAGCAGATGACAGCACTTGATGCCAAGGCACCGCCCAGTTTCACAACGCCATTGGGCCGCAAAATCGCGATAGATTACGCAGGAGACACGCCCGAGATCCAGTTGCGCTTGCAAGAGATGTTTGGCCAAACGACGCATCCCATGATTGGGCGTACGCCCTTGCGGATCACGCTGCTATCCCCTGCCGGGCGACCCTTGCAAACCACCCAAGACCTGCCCGGCTTCTGGGCCAGTTCCTATGCGGATGTGCGCAAAGACATGCGCGGACGCTATCCCAAACACCCGTGGCCAGAAGACCCGACGGTTGCGGACCCAACCTTGCGTGTCAAACGCCCTAAAACCGTCTAGCCGCGACGCCCCCGCCGCCGCTTGAGCCTGTCATGGGCATCGCGCGTGCCGTCATGGAAGGTGCCGAACCACTTGTCCCACGGCATCTCTAGATTGCCGTAGTTCACTTCAAAATACCGGTGGTGCATTTGGTGGTGGAACGTGCCCAAGGCCAACTGTTTTTTGTCCTTAACAAGTAAGTTCTCAAATCCTGTGTGCGAGGTCGCTGCCGTCAGCGCCTGATGTTGCATGTGAAAGAGGATGTGCACGATGCCACCCGGAACGATCAGGTGGATCAGGATCGAGCTGAAGAACAGCACATGTTCTACCGGGTGCATCGACAGGCCAGACCAGGGCCCCACATTGATGTTGCGGTGATGCAAGCTGTGGGCGATGCGATAGAGCGGCCCCCAATGCAGCGCGCGGTGGATCCAATAGAAATGAAACGATATCCAAACGGGCGTCAGGAAGAAGACCGCGATAAACCAGATCGGGTTGTCCGACCACAAGAGCACCGGCGCATACCCGTTCGCCATGGCCCAGAACATCAGGACTTCAAAGGCCGTCCAAACACCGACACCGCTGCTCAGCGTCCAAAAGGCGTTGTCACGGACCTGGCCGCCGAATGTGAAATTCTTGCCGTCCACAGCGAGATCACGGGGGTCGTACTTGAGCGTTTTTGCCTGCCGCTTGGCACCGTGAAAAAACCAATGCAGCCCACCCGCCACCAGGATCATCAGCCCCATATTGCGCAGCCAGATTGCCGCGATCCAATCAAAGGAGAGTGTCTTTGTGGTTTCAAGCGACGGCTGCAGCCAGGCCCAGCAAATCAGCGCGATCACGGTCAGGATCGAGTTTTCGGCCATCTGGAACCATCTGACGGCAATCCATTCCACCATCCGGGTGGGCTTGGGCGGCCAGGAAAAGAAAGGGGAAACCTGAATTGGCACCTGAGGCACATGGTGCCAGCCGGGGAGCGTTTTGTCTTTGGGCTTGGCGGCGGGCCCGGTGGTGGGGCCGGTGGCGGGATCTGTGGTGTCCGTCATTTTGGCTTCCGTCGTTTAATGGCAAAAGAGTGCCATGTTTGCATTGTAAAATAAAAACGATTTAACAAATTTTATAAATCTGATTTTCTGAGTTTCAGATGAGCACTGATATCAGACTGTCCCTGCGCACCTTGCGCGCCTTCGCCATGACGGTGGAGCATGGCTCTATCAATCGTGCGGCGCGTGCGCGCAATGTCGCGCCCGCTGCTGTGGCCAGCAGTGTGGATCAGGTGGAAGCGGAATTCGGCACGTCGCTGTTGATCCGCACGCGGTCCAAGGGCATCAAGCCCACCGCCGAAGGCCGCGATATGGCCATGCGGTTTCGCCAACTTCTCGAAGAATATCAGAGTATTGTGTCTGAAGGGCGTGACATCGCGCAAGGCCTAAGCGGCACCTTGCGGATCGGATACTATGCCCCCGTCGCGCCTGCATTCTTACCGCATCTTCTGCAGCCCATGGTGGCCGCAAACCCTGATCTGACGCTCGATCTGCAGGCCCATGACAATGCGTCCGTTCAAGCGGCGCTCTTGGATGGTCGCGTCGACCTCATCTTGTTCACTGGTCAGGACCTGCGCAGCGGTATTGCCACGCGGCCGCTTTTGACGCTGCCGCCATATGCTCTGGTTCCGCGCGGACACCCTATTTCCAAGTTGCAGCATTGCTCAATTGATCGCTTGGCGCAGGAGCCTTTGGTGCAGCTCGATCGCCCCCTGGCGCGGTCCTACGTCGATGGCCTGTTCAAATCTGCAGGGTTGGAGGCCCGCATTCTGGCGCGATCAGACAGCACAGAAATGGTGCGCAGCCTTGTGGGAAGCGGGGTGGGTGTCGCGGTATTGAGCATGCGGCCGCGGCTGATGCAAAGTTACGGTGGGGATGATCTGCACGCTGTTCCCCTAACCCCAGGGCTGCCCCCGCTGGAGTTGGTCTCAGGGCATGTCGCAGGGCAGCCTAGACGGCTGATTGCGTATGTCTTGTCCGCGTTGCAGGACTGGTCGAAAACGGAAGATGCCCGCGCCCTATGGGTGCAGTGATCGGGATCAGTCCCACCAAGGCCCGTGATGCTTGCCATCTTCGCCGAGGCGTTCGAACCCGTGATGGCCAAAGAAATCGCGCTGCGCCTGGATTAACGTGGCGGTGCCCGTGCCTTGGCGCATGCTGTCGAAAAACTGCAACGACGCGGCGAGGACGGGAACAGAGTGCCCCGCCGCAATGGCGTCGGACACGGTTTTGCGCAGCGCCGGCAAGCAGTTAGAAAGCTTATCGGAAAAGACCTTCGACAGGATCAGTTCGCCATGGGGGAGTTCTCCTCGGAACGCGTCGGAAATGTCATCAAGCAGGGCAGAGCGAATGATGCAACCAGCGCGCCAGACCTCGGCCACGCGTGCATAATCCAACGACCAATCGTAGAGATCCGATGCCGCTGACAAAATGCGAAACCCCTGTGCATACCCCAAAATGCGCGCCGCCATCATCGCGTCGGCCAGCGTGTCGGCGTCCAGTCCCAGAGCGCCGAGATCTCCGCCAAACCGGGCTTCTACGGCCACTCGGGTATCTTTTTCCGATGACCAGCTGCGCGCACCTACGGCTGCTTCGATCATATTTGCAGCCTGACCCATGCGCACGGCTTCGACCACCGTCCAGCGCCCGGTGCCTTTCTGCCCTGCCGCATCCTTGATGACGTCGACCATGGGCTTGCCCGATGCCGGGTCGTCATAGGTTAGCACTTTTCCTGTGATTTCAAAGAGGTAGGATTTAAGCGGGCCCTTGTCCCAGTCTGCAAAGAGCGTCCCGATCTCCTTTGGCGCCCACCCGGCCCCAAAGCGCAGCAGGCTGTAGAGTTCGGCCAGCATTTGCATGTCGGCATATTCGATGCCGTTGTGCACGGTTTTGACGAAATGGCCTGCGCCATCAGGGCCCAGATGATCGACGCATGGATCGCCCTCATAGGTCGCCGCAATGGCGCGCAAAATCGGGCGCAGCTGTTGCCAGCTGTGATCAGATCCGCCAACCATCATGGATGGTCCGTGCCGTGCACCGTTTTCACCGCCCGAGACGCCCATGCCGACAAAGTGCAGATCCTCGGCCGCCAAGCGCTCTGTACGCGCGCGGGTGAAGTGAAAGTCTGCGTTGCCACCGTCAATGATGGTGTCGCCAGGTTCGAGATGCGGTGTGACTGCGTCAATCATCATGTCCATCGGCTTGCCTGACGGGATCATGAACAAAATGACGCGTGGCGTCTTCAGCCCGGAGACAAAGCTCTCCAGTGTTTCAAATGGGGTGATGCTTTTGGCCAGATCGCCCGCTTCAACCATGAAATCAGAGATCCATTGCGGCTCGAGGTTGGTCACGGCCACTGTGATACCATTTTCCGCCATGTTGAGCGCCAGCGCACTGCCCATTGTGCCTAAGCCATAAACGCCGATCTGTGATGTCATGCTGAATGCCCGGTTGCCTGTTTCCCTCTTAGACTACTGCCTTTGATCCAAAAGCTGAATTGTTCTTTTGAGCGCCACGTTCGACCTGGTTCAGGATCTGTTGCCTGAGATCAATTCTGCCGCATCAGTGATCAGTTTGGCGGAGGTGCGGAGCAGAATTGTAGTTGCGGAAATCCGGGACAGTGCGCCGGGTGCCGTTCTGCAAGCGCGACGCAATATGCGCTGACTTGGGCGGTCATATCGAGGATACTTTGGACTATGTGCCAGAAGAAGGTTATCGGCCTTGAAAACAATGGGTCTGACCGTCTCTATCGCGACGGTATTGCATAAGAGCCAGCGCAGCTGGCCTCAAATCTTACCACAGTGCGCGTGGCCTCAGACCGCGAGGTTGGGGATGATCTGCTTCTTGCGGCTCATGACGCCGGGCAGAACCACACTGTCGCCATCGACAGAGGCCGAGAAGGATTTCTCAGCCACGGATTTCACCAGATCGTTGGGCACCAGCAGCGTGGCCTCTTCGTTGAGGATGTCGACGACGAAAAGGAGCACTTGATCGACGCCGTCCTCGGAGGCGACATCGCCCATGGAGGTCATCAGGCTGTCTTTGCGGGAAAGCACCACGTCGGGCGCGGTGGTTTCCAGAACGGAGACGCGGAACTTGGTGTCGCCCACGGCGTATTCCTTGCTGTCCATGCGCAGAAGCTCTGCATCGGAAAAAGCCGAGACGTCGGATTTGGCCTCAAACATCTGCGCGGCGTAGCGGCCCAGATCGATGTTGAGCTCAGAGGCCAGCTTTTCGGCCAGCGCCTTGTCGTGATCGGTGGTCGTGGGCGAGCGGAATTCGAGCGTGTCCGATAGGATGCAGCTCAGCGCGGCACCCTTGGCCCAGTCGGGCATCTTTTCGGCGTCATCGCCCATCAGGTCGATCATAATGGTCGCGGTGCAGGCCAGCGGACGGATGGTGATGTCGATCGGGCCTGCAGTTTCCAGCCCGCCCACCAGCTTGTGGTGGTCGATGATGGCCTGAATATCGGCCGCGTTGATCGCGTCGGGCAGTTCGGCGGGGTTGTTGGTGTCCACGATCACGCACGCCTGGCCTTCGTCGACGCTGTCGATGATGCGGGGCTTGGGCAGGTTCCAGTGCTCCAGCACGAAGGCGGCCTCGGTATTGGGCTCTCCCAGCAGCACGGCTTCGGCATCGCCGCCCATCACTTCGTTGAGATACCAAGCCCAGAGAATGGGGGAGCCGGTGGAATCAGTGTCAGGGGACTTATGGCCGAAAACAAGCGTTGTCATAGAATTTCCTGTGATGCGTATGAAGGATTTTGCGCGCCTTATAGGGGGGTGGCTTGGGGTTGTCACTAGTTACGCTGCAAAGCCTAAACCCCTCAGATTTTCGTTGTTCCGGGGACGTGTTTGTTGTCTTCTTTTTTTGCAGTAGCCGATGACGGGGAGGCGGGCCATGCTCGGGGCAATCCAGACCAAAGTGCTGAATTTCATCATTCAAAGAGCACAGGCTTTTGCCGCGACCTGTGACCATTCCCGGGAGGTCGTTGGGACGACTGGCACTCCGATATACATGGAGTTGATGTGTTCAAACCGTGCCAGTTGGGCAAATGCGTTGGATCCAACACTGGAAGACTGGAGCGCAGCTTTTGATGTGGTCGACAACCCGTACCCTTCTAACGATCCTGCACGCGTAAACGTCTCTCCTTCGGATGCTGTGTGGCAGCTCCGGAAGTAGTTGCGGTGAGCCCGACGAAACCGACGCTGGCTGAAACGGATCTATATTCACCGATCAAAGCATGGTTAGAAGCGCTTGGGTATGAGGTGAAGGCCGAGGTGGGCCCCGCGGATGTTGTTGCGCAGCGCGGGGACCAAGAGCCGCTGATCGTCGAACTGAAAACCGGGTTTTCGCTGACGCTTCTCCAACAGGCGGTGGCGCGGCAGGCTGTGACGGACACTGTATATGTGGCGGTGCCCCGTTGGTCTGGCAAAGCGAGCTGGCGCGCGTTCAAGGGCAATATTGGCCTCTGCAAACGGCTTGGTCTGGGGGTGTTGAGCGTGCGGCTGCCCGAGGGCATGGTCCAGGTGCATTGCGATCCAAAACCGTTTCAGCCGCGAAAATCCAAGCGCCGAGAGGCTGCGCTGCTCAGTGAATTTGCCCGCCGCGATGGGGACCCGAATGCCGGTGGTACGCGCGGCAAGATCGTCACCGCCTATCGTCAGGATGCCGAGCGGTTGGCGGCGTTTTTGAAAGCCAACGGCCCGTCATCAGGTGCGGCGGCGAAGAAAGACACGGGCGTCACCCACGCCACGCGGATGATGGCCGACAACCATTACGGCTGGTTTTGCCGGGTGGAGCGGGGGATCTATGATCTGACGGAGGCAGGCCGTGCCACGGTTACTGAGGCACGGATTGGCGGGTGATCT
>CAKZYL010000482.1 GCA_937884705.1 uncultured Roseovarius sp.
ATGGTGCAGTCAGGCATCGGCAAGTAACGCGGAGGATGTGAGAGCTCGGCGCCCAACCAAGTTAAAATAGCACCCTTAGCGAGCGTTGAGTCTAAAACTCGGGTCTTTCGCGGACAAGTGCGCCGCGCCGCTCAGTGCCTCACGAATAGCACCGATGGACCAACCTTCGTTCATTAGATCTCGTTCAATCTCGTTTTTGGTACGACCGTGAAAACGCAGCTTAATTTCGCAATTTAGATGCGCCACTACCTTGGACTTATTCATATTCAAACCTCGCAACTCATAAACAACCGTTGAATTTTAGCACGTCGTGGCGTTCATATTGGCGCTTTTTGGGAAACAAACCGTTGACGAGGGTAAACTGCCGTTAGCGTCCAATTCGTCCGCCGTCCCTTCCTTCAAGGCTTGGCTCAAGAATGGCCCGTCGGCCCGAAGTATCAATCCCCGACCATAGATAGAGAACTGATGATCGGTCCTGATCCCGAGATGTCGGCTGCGCGGCGACCGTGACCATGAGAATGGCTTTTGGTCAGGTCATTATGGCGGGGTTTGCCTTGAGTGCTCCATCAAGGAAACGCCCGATCCGGCCCGTGATGGACGCCCAGATCCCCACAGCCGCAGTGATTAACCAATAGGTAAGTAAAAGATCGACGCAAATACGTCTCGAAGTTATTTAAACGTTTAAGAAAACTTACCGCTAATGCAATGACTGGGCAGAGACCGTGACAGATCTTGAGAGAGCATTTGAGATTTTGGGCATCGCACCGACCGATGATGAGGCCGCAATCCGCAAGGCGTGGCGCGGGCTTGTGCGCAGTTACCACCCGGATACCGCACGCACCGATCCCGAAGGCGCAAACAAGCGATTGGCCGAGATCAACGTGGCCTTCGATGCTGTCTCTGCGTGCAAGCCAGGCGACATTGAAAAACTAAAGGCGATCATCGCAAAGCGTGAGCAAATGGCAGAGCGCATGCGTCGCCAGACTTTCCAGCGCCAGAAAGACGCGCGTGCCAAGCAGCAAGCGGAGCAAAAAGCAGAGCAAAAAAGAGCGACCCAGGCAGATCGCGCATCCACGTCGGCAAAGCGTGGCCCGGAGCCCCGGCAGGAAAAGACGCGCTCTCGCCCGGCTGAGAAGGCGCAAACCTCTCCTGCGGTACGTGCACCAGCGAGAAAAGAGCGGTCTGGTGATCGGGACATCGCGTTGCTCGTGTCCCGTGCCGAGAAAGGGTTTCTGGACGCGGTGAAAGCCTGCTCTTTGCAGACCCTTCTGCCAAGAAAGTCGTCATACATCTGAATCGCGAGGCATCGAAAGAGGCGCAGCAATGGGCGGCTGTGCCGCTTATCCGGTGGCGCGTTTATGCAGCCTTAGCGGCGCTCCTTGGGCGATATCCGTTGCCGCAGGGAAACCTTCGGCGGTCTAGATAATCTCATCTTCATCGAACATTGGGTCGTCGGAGAGCTGAGCGCTCAGGTCTTCCACGGCGTCCTCGGCCTTTTGCATCGACCCCACGCGGCCCAGGTGAAAGACGGCATCGCCTTCGTTGACGATGGGCATCACAGCGCGGCCGACGATGATGCCGCTGAACGGGGCCTCTATGGTGCGCTCTGTCTCTCCGAACGGGTCGGCGACGGCGGCCATCAGCTCCCCTTTCTGGACGAATTCGCCGTCAGAACGATAAAGGCGCAGGATGCCTCCCATCGGGGCCCGCAGCCATGTCGAGGCAGGGCAGAACTGCGTGGCGCCTTTGGGTTTGGAAATACCCTTGGACGGCAGCATCTTGAGGTGGTTGAGCACACGCAGGACACCGGCAACACCGGCGCGAATGGCAAACTCATCAAAGCGCAGGCCCTCGCCCGCCTCGAAGAGCAGAATGTCCTTGCCCAAACCGCGTGCGGCCTTCCGCAAGGAGCCATCCCGCAGCGGGGAGCGCATCACAATCGGGGCACCAAAGACACGCGCCAACTCTTCCATCCGTTTGTCACCCGGGGTGATGCGGATCTGCGGATAGTTGGTGCGATGGACGGCCGCCGAATGCAGATCAATGCCCAGATCCGACGGCATCACCACCTCATGCAGAAAGCGATGCGCAAGACGCGCCGCCAGAGACCCAGCGGTGCTGCCGGGAAACACGCGGTTGAGATCCCGGCGGTCGGGCAAATAGCGCGAGCGGTTTATGAAGCCGAAGGAGTTCACAATCGGCACGGCCAGAAGCGTGCCGCGCAGAGACGCGAGCGTGGGGGTGTTGAGGACGCGGCGGATGATCTCGACGCCGATCACTTCGTCGCCGTGGATGCCCGCGCTGACAAACACGACCGGGCCGTCGCGTTTGCCGTGACGCACATGCACTGACATCGACACGGGCGTGTGATCCGAGAGCACCGAGACGGGCACATCCACGATCTCTTGGCTGCCCGGAGCGACGGCCCTGCCGTTGATCTGGAAAGCCGCGCGCGCCACTTAGTCGGGCGTGTTGACCATGCGGCCGAGATTGCGGCCACCGAGGACGTGCAGGTGGTAATGGGGCACATCCTGCACCCCGTCCGCACCGCAATTGGAAATCACCCGGTACCCGTCACCGTCGACCCCCAGGCTCAGCTCAGTCATGCGGCAGACCTCGGCCGTGGCGCGCATGAAATCGATGATCTCGGCCTCTGACGCCTCTGCTGCAAAGTGATCATGGCTGACATAGGCGCCCTTGGGGATCACCAGAACATGGACGGGTGCAAGGGGATTGATGTCTTGGAAGGCCAGGGTGTGATCGGTCTCAAGCACAGTGGAATTGGGGATCTCTCCGCGCAGAATTTTGGCAAAGATGTTCTGATCATCATAGGTGTGGGCCATGGACAGTCCTTAATCGGCAAAGAGATACGGCGTTTTCGCGATGTCTATCGCCTTGTCCATGTGAATATCAAGAAACTGTGCGATTTGCTCTGCGTTGTCCTCGGTTGGCGCGGTCTGCGAGACGATGCAGTGATGTTCAAAATCTTCATCTCTGATGCGATCGCTTTCGAACGTGATGTCACCGCGAATGGTGGGCAAAAGACGCTCCAGCGTATCCTGGGGTGTTTGTTCTCCGGCGAGGCCCACGCGTTTGGCATGGCCGATCAGGTAGTCATCAGAAAACTCGCACTTGATCTCGAGAAATTTCGTTGTCGACCGGTCCGATCCGAAATCATGCATCAGATCCAGGTTCGACGGATCAAGGCAAATAATCATCTCATCGGTTTTGAAGTAGTCGAAGAGAACGCGCATGAGCGCCCTGCGGTGCCGCGTGCGCTTGCCGAGCGTGGCCTGAATGCCGCCCAGATCCGGCAGCGCCGTGTGCTCTTCGCTAAACAGGTATTCAATCGCGGGCACATTGGTGGCCTGGCGTATCTGTTCCAGCATGCGCTTGGCCACGTGCCATTTTTTGCACACCACAATCATCAGCTTGCGGTGCCGGCCCAGCGTGCTTTCGGTTTCCCAAAACCGGCTGGCAAAGCGGCGCCCGATGCGGCCCCGGCCAGTGAGGAACTCAAACAGGTTCCTGCCCTCATCCGAGATCTGAAACTGAGCGCTGTCATCCGCGTAAAGCGCGCCGAGCCTGCGTTTGAGCTCAACCGCTTCGGGGCTGATCTTTCGGGCGAAAAGACTGTCTTGGGATTTCAGCAGATCGAAGTGATCATTGTAGAAGGTCACCGGGATCCCGTAATCGGTGAACATCAAAAACGTGAGTGTGCGCGCACGGATCTGAGTATCTGGCACCAAGTGACGGACCAGGGTCTGAAAGAAGGTTTCGTCGGGGATCCATGTGGTGCGGAAAAACCGCATGACGTCGCGCCGCTTGCGCGTGAAATTCAAAATCCATTCGATGGTTGTGCGGCGCAGGCACCACCATTGGCTGCCAATCTGAATTTGCAGATCACCGGGGATCTCACGATTGAGCCCAAGGCGGCGCTGTAACTTGTAAGAGGCGTAAAAGAGCTTTTTGTTGTTCCGTTCGTTGAAGAAATGACGATAGATCAACCGCTCTTCTTTGATGCCGGTCTTGATCCACTCACTGTCGAAGAAATCAAAGCTTTCAATGTAGTCCACATCCTCTTCGTCGAGAAAATCATGGGCATACCGGGCAGATTTGATCGGCATGCAATCCCCTGAAAGCATGTAGAAATGCGTGGCCCGAGGAAAGACCTCTGCGGCCGCCTCCACCGCGTATAGCGTGGCCTGCACCAACGACCATTCGCCCCAACCGCATTTGCATCTGCGTTTGGCAAAGGTGACATTGGGATTGTCCCCCAGCGCATCTTTGATTTTGCGATAATCCTCGGCTCGGGCGCGGGCATCGAAGTGGATCGACATGAAATCACCCACAGCCGTCAGGCGCCTGGCCTGCTGAATAATGGCGTCAGGATCTTTGTGGCACAGCAAAATATAAGCAATTTTTGCCATTTTGGAAACAAACTACCCCGGACTGCTCTGTCTGTTTATACTGATACCGATGAAGAGAGGCTGAATAAACTCCCTTTCCGATGTAATTTAGGGCGGCTAAGGTCTCAACAAAGACGAGCAGGCTAAGTTTGGAGGCTAGGTGATGGGTTTTCCAGGAACATGGATGACCGAGAGCGAGAGTGTGGTCTATCGCGTTGTGCCCAAATGCGCGTGCTCAACCATCGGACAGATCATGTATTACTCCGATCACGGGACGTTCTTTGACGGCGATATACACGACGCGGTCGAGGGTCTGCACAAATGGGCGCGTGAAGACAGCCAGGACAAGATCATCGCAAATGTGGAGACGCATAAATCCTATGCGTTCACCTGTGTGCGCAACCCGTACACGCGCATCCTGTCTAGCTTTTTTGACAAGATATGCGGCATTCAGCGCAACGGCTCTCGGTATCGCGGCAAGTTGGTACCGCTCTTGGTCCAGAAATACGGGGTTGAGGTTGGCGGCGATGACGGCAAGGAAGATTTTGACCAGATCCAGAGCTTCCGGCGGTTTTTGCTGTTTGCGCGCGACACCATACGCTGGCGAAGGCCGATGGAGCCGGACATCCACTGGTCTGCGATGTCGGGGCATGTGTCGACATTCATCATGAGCGGCGGGCGGTACGACAAGATCTTTTGGACCGAGACGTTCAACGAGGGCATGGGACAAGTCCTCAAGGGGATCAAGACACCCAAAAAGATCGACCTAAAGAAGATCCCGCGGTTCAACGAAAGCGAAGGGCACGGGCCCACGCGGGCGCACCCGGTGGAAGATTACTTTGACGATCTGTCGATGCATCTGATCTATGAGATCTACAAACGCGATTTCGAGTTGTTCAAATACGACTTTGAAAACCCTGCCAACAAGATGCCGATCGGAGAGATCGACCTTGCTGAGGTGCATGCAAAGCTGGGTGAATAGTTCCACTCGTTTGCGTGCGACACGGCGGGGTGCACCCCGCCCTACGCATGCTGCGACGTGACGAGATCACGACGACATCACCAGGAGCGCTTTGCCGACGGGCCGACCGCTGTTATCGTGAGGCCCATGTCAGCTGCGAAAAGGGCGGTGTGATGCTACATGACAAGCGCAAAGACCTCGATGGAGAACGGCAAAAGCAGCTTTTGCAAAAGCTGGTCTCGGATATGAGCCATCAAGATCCGAACGTGTACTACATGCCCACCGCAGGCATTGCCGCGCTTTTGCATGAGACGATCAAGACCGGTGGTCGGCTGAGCGCAGAGGATCGTGAGTTGCTGCAAAGACTGACATTGCGGGATATCGAGGTGCTGCTGAGCCTGCATTAGGCGGCGTCTAAGACAGGAACGGGCGGATGGATCTCAATCAAGTGACCGTTGCTGTGCGCGACTTTCACGAAAGCGTCACGTTTTACTCCAAGCTGGGTCTGCGCCTGATCGTATCAGAACGCGATGAATATGCGCGGTTCGAGATGCCATCGGGATCCAGCACGTTTTCATTCTACGTCTCGGACGCACCGGTTGCGGGCGACACGGTGATTTACTTTGAGGTGGATGACGTCGATCGCACCTATACCGAGCTGTGCGCGAGAGGGATCCCGTTTGACACGACCCCGAAAGACGAAAGCTTTCGCTGGAGGACGGCCTATTTTTCCGACCCAAGCGGCAATCCGTTCTGCCTGTTTCATGCGGGTCCGGACCGTCGGTTTCCACCTTGGCGGCTTGAGGACTGAGCCACAGGGCCGGAGAGACAGGCGAAGCATCCCTCAAATTCACGCAGATCTGACACACGTGTGATTGGCAAAGCTGTGAGCGGGTGTGATCCGAGTTTATTGGCGTTGGGTGCGACAAACGTGCACACCGGCACGGCAACACCCTTGCTCTGTGTCTGTCGATGCAGACGGGTGTAGTGAAGTTGAAACGCCATTAGACAACGCAACAGGAGATTTCCATGCTACTCAAAACCCTTCGCACCGGCATCGCCGTCGCCACCATCGCCACAGTCGCGTCTCTGAGCACGGCCCATGCTGCTGATGAGTTCTTCTTGTCCAACCCAGAAAAGAACATCGCGATCAGCGGCTATGACGCCGTCGCCTATCACACCGTGGGTGCCCCGACAAAAGGCTCCGCTGATTACAAGTATGAGCATGATGGCGTGACCTGGAAGTTCGCGAGCGCCGAGAACAAGGCGAAGTTCAAAGCCGATCCTGCCAAGTATGCACCTGCCTATGGCGGATGGTGCGCTGTGGGCACCGGCAAAGCCAAGAAAATCCCGACGCAGCCGCATCTTTTCAAGATCGTGGATGGCCAGCTCTACCTGAATTCATCCGATGGCGCGCAGAGCCTCTTCTTAAAAGAGACCGCGAACCGGATCGACCTCGCCGAAGGCAACTGGCCTGAGATCGAGACAAAGCCTGCATCAGAGCTTTGATCACCTAAGACTTTTGGTCCTTTGGGACGCAGAGGGCGCGGTATCATCCGCGCCCTTTTTACTGGCGGTGACAGTGGCGCGTTTCCATGTCATGCTGCATTGCAGAATTCACATAAGGGATTCCCGCTGTGACCCCAGAAGACATCGTCAATCTTCCCTCCATGCCGCCCGGCAACCCAAGCTACCCGGTGGGTCCCTATCGCTTTATCGACCGAGAGTATCTAGTCATCACCTACCGCACGGACCCAGCAGCCATCCGCCAGATGCTGCCGGAACCGCTGGAGCCAGATGGCTCGGACACGGTGATGTATGAATGGATCGACATGCCGGATTCGTCGGGCTTTGGATCCTACAGCGAATCTGGTGTCGTGATCCCATGTACGTTCAACGGGCAACCAGTGAACTACACCGCGATGATGTTTCTCAATGACGAGCCGCCCATCACCGCGGGGCGGGAGATTTGGGGGTTTCCCAAGCGATGGGGAGAGCCCCGCCTTCGGGTGGAGAAAGACACGCTCACCGGAACCCTGAGCTATGCGGGCCAGCAGGTGGCGCTTGGGACGATGGTCTATAAGCATGAAAACCGGCTGGCGCGTGACCTCGCAGATCGGGGAAAGCACCTGAAGAAGACGCAGGTGAACTTGAAACTGATCCCATGCGTGTCCGGTGAGGTCGGCATGGCACAGCTTGTCGGCTATGAGCTGACAGATATCGAGATGCAGTTTCACTATTCGGGCGATGCGCGACTGCATCTGGTGCCGCATGTCAACGCGCCAGTGGCGGACCTGCCCGTGCTCGAAGTGATCGAGGGACGTCATTTCAAAGCGAACCTGACACTGCCCTATGGCCGCATTCTGCACGACTATCTGACGTAAAGAACTGTCGTGACGCCCGGCCAAGGGCAGTTCGCCAGAGATCAAGAGCAGACAGGCATCAGACAAGCTATCGCTCTTCAAAAAATTCCGAAGCGCGCGGCGTGTTCCCTGTCTTTTTGCTTGAGCGATGCGCGCGAAGTTTCCATAGTTCTGCGGTTGGTTTAGACACCGCGCATAGGCGGGGCGATGGAGGGACAAGATGAGTTTCACGGCGCATGTGGAATACCTATACCACATCACCTGCAAAACCTGCGGCTTCTACTGGACGTATGCGTCCATGGAGAAGAACTTCGACATTAGCAAACGGGAATACACCTGTCCGAATTGCGCCGAAAAGGGCAAGATCGAGCTGCAGGCGGAACTTGGTTTGTAATTGTGACCACCTTTGCGTTGCGGCACAGCTGATCCATGGTCGGCTTTTCTTAAGGACAGCTACAGGCCAGTCCATCCCGGAAACAGGCATCAGATGCTTCCTTTGAGCGCCCTTGGTCAACGCATCATCATTCTGGGGCCCTCGAACTCCGGAAAGTCCACGTTGGCCGTTTCGGTTGCACGCAAACAAGCGATGATTGCGGTGCATCTCGATCAATTGCGGCACATCCCAAACACCAATTGGCAGGAACGCCCCGATGCCGATTTCGCGCAACTGCACAATGCGGCGATCCAGAAGGACAGCTGGGTGATGGATGGCAACTATTCGTCCCTGATGCCGCAGCGGGTTGAACGGGCGACGGGGCTGATCGCGCTCAATTCAAATGTGTGGCTGCGCTACTTTCGCTATGTGAAGCGCACACTGAGAAACAATGAGGCGCGCGCGGGCCATCTGGAGGGCGGTGAGGATCACCTGTCTTGGCAGATGACCCGCTGGATCATCCAAACCCGCAACAACGGCGTGAGATTTGCCCGCGTTCTGCAAAACTCCGGCAAACCGTCCGTAGCGTGCAACACAGCCAAAGAGCTGCGCACACTCTACAAAAATTGGAGCTTGCCCGCGCCGTAACGGCCATTTTCAAAGATCGGCCCTATGGATCAAGCCCGCACATCAAACGCAATGGGCAGAGACGTCGGCCCCGTGTTCGCGCTGTCGGGCAGATGCTCTGCCTTGCCGTTCGCGCGCACATTGGTGATGCGCTCAGACAACAGGCGATACGCGACGGCCATGTCATTTTTTGCCACGATCTGACCCAGGCAGACATGCATCCCACCGCCAAAGCCGTAATTGCGGCCACGGCGCTCGGTGATGTCAAAAGGGGCCTCTTCAAACGCCGTCGGATCAGTGCCCGCGCTTTCGGAGAAGAGGTGCAGCGTGGTGCCCTTGGCGATCTCAAGGTCTTGGAACTCGAAATCCTCGACAGCTTCGCGCGTCACCCATGTGATCGTGGGGCGCAGTCGCATGCATTCGGTGGCGGCGGCCATGTCCATCTTGGGGTTCTCGGCCAGGATTTCCCACTGATCAGGGTGGTCGAGAAAGAGCGACATGCCCAGGCCCAGCTGATTGCGCGTGGTGTCGACGCCCGCGAAGACCAGCATCACGCCGGTGTTCATCAACTCGTCATGGGTCATCTTGTCGTCGCCTTCGCCCGCGTTGATCAGCATCGACAGGATGTCATCGCCCGGATTCTTTTTACGCTTCTCCAGCACGCCTTCGACCAGATCATACATCTTGTGCGTGGCGTCTTCGATGACAGGCAGGCTTTGCTTGTAGGTCACGCCCAGTGCAAGGCCCATGTCAGACGAGAGCGAGAGAATTTCCTCGGCGGTGTCCTCGCTGATGCCCAGCAGGTAGCACAACACGCGGCCCGCATAGGGATCGGCGAAATCGGTCATGAAATCGCATTCGCCTTTGTCGATGAAATCGGCCAACAGATCATTCGTCAGCCGCTCGAAGAACGGGATCATGCTGCGCACGGTTTTGGGCGAAAAGGCCGGGTTCAGGAAGCGACGCAGACGGGTGTGATCGGTGCCTTCGGTGACGAGGATCGTATTGCACCACCAATCTGCAAAGAGGCCTTCGTTGACGCCGTTATGTTCCGGCCAGGAATGGCTGCCCTGACGCAAAGACTGGTGCACCAGAAGCTGGCCCATCTCGGCATGGCGCAGGATCGCCAGCCCATAAGGGGTGCGCGCGTACCAAGAGGCTTCGCGCGCAGCCCGCACTTCGGGAGACCGAACCGAGTATTCCGGGTTGGCTATGTCAAGATACGGTGCTTGCTCAAAAGGGAGAGTCGCTTGCATCAGCATGGCTGATTCCTTGTCCGGTCAAGAATGCCTTATGGCAGACACTCCATGTACGTCTCGTTATCCCACTCCGTCACGGTGGACATGAAGCGGGCGAACTCATCGCGTTTGTACTCCTCAAAGAGGCGGTACATTTCGCCGGGCATGCCGCGCTTGACGACCTCGTTGCCCTCCAGATGGTCGAGCGCCTCACCCAGAGACATGGGCAGTTTCTTTACCTGCTTGCCGGCCTCAATGGCCTCGTAAATGTTGCGCTCTTCGGGTTCACCCGGATCGAGGCTGTTGTCGAGCCCGTCATCCATCGCCGCCAGCAGCGTAGAGCCCATGAGGTACGGGTTCACCATCGAGTCGACCGAGCGATATTCAAACCGGCCCGGCGCGGAGACCCGCAGACCCGTGGTGCGGTTCTGGAAGCCCCAATCGGCGAAGACCGGCGCCCAGAAGCCCGTATCCCAGAGACGGCGATAGGAGTTGACGGTCGAGGCACCAATGGCCGTGAGCGCCTGCAGGTGATGGACCACACCGCCGATGGCCTTAAGCCCTTCGGCGCCCGGCATTTGCGGGTCGTCATCATCGGGCATGAACGTGTTCTCGCCGCCTTTCACATACATGTAGTTGTCTTTCATGCCCGGCAGGTTGTCGGGGTCGTTACCGACTTTCACGAACTCGTCCTCACCCCCGCGCCAGAGCGACATATTGTGGTGACAGCCGGAGGCCGACACGCCCATGAAGGGCTTGGTCATGAAGCAGGCGAAGATACCGTTTTCCCGCGCGACCTGCGCACAGATCTGGCGGTATGTTGTCAGACGGTCGGCATTGCGCAGCACGTCATCGAACATCCAGTTCAGTTCGAGCTGACCCGGCGCATCCTCGTGGTCCCCCTGGATCATGTCGAGGCCCATCTTGCGGGCATAGCGGATCACCTGCATGGACACAGGGCGCAGGCTTTCGAATTGGTCGATGTGGTAGCAATAGGGTTTGGAGTAGCCCGGGCCCGGCTTGCCGTTTTCGTCGAACTTCAGCCACATCATTTCAGGCTCGGTGCCGATGCGCAGCTTGGTGCCGTGCTTGGCGGAGAAGTCTTCGTGCAGGCGGCGCAGGTTGCCGCGGCAATCAGATGTCAGGTACGCACCAGGATCTACTTTTTCTTCGCGGTTGCGGAAGAGCGTGCAAAAGAAACGCCCAATCTCCGGCGCCCAAGGCAGTTGCATGAAGGTTTCCGGCTCAGGGATGCCGACAAGCTCGGCGGCCTCAGGTCCGTAGCCCAAGTAATTGCCCGCACGGTCGGTGAACAGGTTCACGGTGGCGCCGTAGACCAGCTGGAAGCCTTTCTTAGCCACAGTTTCCCAATGGTCGGCCGGAATGCCTTTGCCCATGATCTTACCGGTGACAGAAACGAACTGCAGGTAAAGATACTCGATCCCCAACTCGTCGATCTTCGCACGTACTTGCTTGATCTTTTCGTCCCGGCCCTCGGCCTCTACAAACTTTTCAATGTCCATGGACATGTCCTTTTCCCTGCTGTCCCTATGCGGGCTCTTTGATTTCGGTGGTTAAAGTTAACCTTACTTCCCCGGCGCGGGTCAAATGACCAGTTGCCATGGTCTCGCGCAGCTGAGATGTCTTTGTCGACCGAGGGGTCAGGCCGATTGCATTTTGGGCAATCGGGCGACGCATCACATAGTGCGTCTTTTGGCCATGCATGGCCCGGGTGACATCTGTTTGCTGCATCCAGATCGACTGTTGCCTAAGAGGTCATTGGCCAGAAGCAAAAACGCCTGATAAAACAGGCAATCTGGCCGATGCTTTTTTCCTAAAGTGAATTTTTCTTTCGTTCAAGTGAATTTTTGGTTGATGCGATGAGGGAAGGATGGGACAGATATTTGTGCTTAGGAGAGGGGCGTTTTGATGGATTATGAGATCTTTGAGGCGGGCCGTGTGACGCTGCAATGCGGGATCACGCTGCCGGATTGCAAGGTGGCCTATAAAACGCATGGGACGCTCTCGGCGGCAAAAGACAATGTGGTGGTGTTCCCCTCACGCTATGCGGGGACACACGCGGATCAAACGTATTTGATCGGACCTGGGTTGTCGCTCGATCCCAATAAGTACTTTGTGATCTGCATCAACATGCTGAATTCGGGGCTATCCTCATCGCCGTCCAACACGGCCAAGCCCCTGTCTGGGCCGGATTTTCCTCTGGTGACGCAGTATGACAATGTTTTGCTACAAGAGCGGCTGATCCGGGAAGTGTTTGGCATTGAGACCGTTAAACTCGTTTGCGGTTGGTCCATGGGCGGTCAGCAGGCGTTTCAGTGGGCCTCGCTCTTCCCTGACAAGGTGGAGGCGATGTCATGCTTCTGTGGGCAAGGAACGACGGCGCCGCACACTTACGTTTTCCTTGAAGGCGTGAAACAGGGTATCATCGGCGATCCGGCGTGGGAGAATGGATACTACAAAGAGCAGCCGTGGCGCGGACTTACGGCGAAAGGGCGGATTTGGGCCGGATGGGCGCTGAGCCAGGAATGGTACCGTGCGAAAATGTGGGAGACGCAGGGGTTTGCTTCGCTTGAGGACTACCTGAAAGGCAATTGGGACGGGATCTATTTCGGGCGCGATGCCAATGACATGCTGGCGCTGATCGCGACATGGCAGGCCTGCGATCTGGCCAACAATCCTGTCTATAATGGCGACCGAGAGGCGGCTTATGGGGCGATCACGGCGAAATCGATCATCCTTCCGGGGCGGACGGATTTCTACTTCCCGCCCGCGGATAACGAGGCCGAGGTGGCGATGATGCCCAACGCGGAATGCCGCGTGATCGATTCGATGTGGGGGCATTACGCTGGCGGCGGGCGCGTGGCAGAGGATACCAAGGTGATCGATGACGCCCTAAAGGAACTGCTCGCGTGAGTGCAGACGTCATTATCGTCGGAGCAGGAAGTGCCGGCTGCGCCATAGCCGAGCGGCTCTCGCGCGATGGCACGCGCAACGTGACGATTGTCGAGGCAGGGCCCACGGACAATCACCTCTTCATTCGCATGCCCGCAGGCGTGGCGAAGGCCATTGGGTCAAAGCAGTTCAACTGGCATTTTGAAACCACGCCGCAGGTGCATATGAACGGGCGTCGGTTGACAACGCCACGGGGCAAGACTCTGGGCGGGTCCTCGTCGATCAACGCGCTCGTCTACATTCGCGGCAATGCCTGGGATTATGACAACTGGGCCGCGATGGGGTGTCCGGGGTGGGCCTATGAGGATGTACTGCCCTATTTCAAAGAGGTCGAGGACAATGAGCTGGGCGCGGGGCCCTATCACGGATCTGGCGGGCCGCTTTATGTCTCCAATCCGGAGTCGGGCAACGCGGCCTACGAGGCGTTCATTCAGGCCGGGGTCGAGCTTGGCTATCCGCGCAATGATGATCTCAATGGCGCGGATCAGACCGGGTTCGGTCCGTTTCAGCTCAACATCAAGAACGGGCGGAGGTGGAGCGCGGCGGATGCGTTTTTGAAACCCGCTTACGGGCGCAAAAACCTGACGGTTCGCACAGATGTGCACGTCTTGGGGATTGAGTTTGAGGGCAGGCGGGCGACCGGGGTGACGGTGTCTGGGACGAATGGAGTTGAGACGCTCTCGGCTGGCGCGGTTGTTCTGTCTGCAGGTTCGATTGGCACGCCGCATTTGCTGATGTTGTCGGGTGTGGGGCCAGCCGATCATCTGGGAGAGCACGGGATTGATGTCGTGGCAGATCGGGCGGAGGTGGGGCAAAACCTGCATGATCACCTTGAGGTCAAAGTGAAGCATCGGATGACGAAACCCCTGTCGCTGTGGTCCCATGCGAAGTTTCCCAATTATCTGCTGACGGGCGCGAAATACGTGCTTGGCGGGCACGGCGCGGGACGGCAGCAGGGATTGGAAGCGGGGGCATTTCTGACGCTGGATCCCAGTGAACCGGCTTGTGATACGCAGCTTCATTTCATCAATGCGTTGGCCTTTGACGGGGCGACGGCGGAGGATCGTGGGCACGGCTTTGCTATCGATACGACGCAAACACGGCCCGAAAGCCGCGGCGCGCTGACCTTGGCGAGCGCGGATCCGAAGACCTACCCGTTGATTGATCCCAATTACCTGGCCGCGGAGAAAGACCGCGTGGCGATGCGCGAAGGGCTCAAGATGCTGCGAGAACTGTGCAAACAGCCCGCGTTGGCGGACATCACAGGCGAAGAGCTTTTGCCCGGCAAAGACAAGGTGACGGATGCTGATCTGGACACCCATGTGCGGGCGACAGCGGAATCCATTTATCACCCGGTTGGGACGGCACGGATGGGCACCGATGCCGACGCGGTGGTGAACTCCGACACGATGGCGGTAAACGGGGTGGAGCGGCTTTTTGTGGCAGATGCCTCTGTGATGCCACAGCTTGTGAGTGGGAACACCAATGCCCCGTCGGTGATGATCGGGTGCAAAGGGGCCGATCTGATTGCGCGGGTTTTGAATTGAAATCAGTGGGGTGAACCCCCACTCTACGCGCGATTACAAAGGGTATTGGTCAGACGCGGTTGGTGGAGGTGAAACATGTCTCATGACGATGGGTATTTTGATCACGACATCGCCGCAACCTACGACAAAGACCATGGCGGGACGGACCCCGTATTGGTGGAACAAACTGTTGAGCTGCTGTCTGAATTGTCCGGTGGCGGCGAGATCCTCGAATTTGCGGTCGGCACGGGTCGCGTCGCGCTGCCGCTGGCGGCACGCGGTTTCACCGTAAAAGGGATCGAGCTTTCGCGCGCCATGGTCGCCCAATTGCGAAAGAAGGAAACCGGCACGCCACTTCCGGTGACAATTGGTGACATGACAGATGTGCGGGTGCATGGCACATTCTCCCTTGTCTTTTTGGTGTTCAACACGATCGAAAACCTGACGACGCAAGAGGCACAGATTGCCTGTTTCAACAATGCGGCGGCGCATCTTTCAGCTGGTGGACGCTTCGTTGTGGAAACGCGTGTGCCGCCTATACAGGACTTGCCCTTTGGTGAGTGTGAAATGGTCTTTGCGCGCGAGGAAAACCACACGGGCGTCGATGAATTCGATGTCTCTGTGCAGTCTTGCATCTCAAAGCACGTATGGCGCGAGGGCAGCACGACAAAAGAGGTCGCAATGCCCTTTCGATATGTCTGGCCGTCGGAATTGGATTTGATGGCGAAGCTCGCTGGCATGGAGCTTGAA
>CAKZYL010000483.1 GCA_937884705.1 uncultured Roseovarius sp.
CGATTTTTGTAGACCACACGACGGTTTCGGCAGCGGTGACAACGGAGCTTTACGAGGTCGCCAAAGACGCAGGCGTTTCATTGGTTGACGCGCCCGTTTCAGGCGGTCAGGCGGGTGCTGAGAATGGTCAGCTTGTGGTGATGTGTGGCGGGGATGAGGATGCTTACGGCAAAGCCGAACCGCTTATTGATGCCTATGCCAAGAAATGCGTGCGCCTCGGCGAAAGCGGCGCAGGCCAACTGACGAAAATGGTAAATCAGATCTGCATCGCAGGCCTCGTGCAAGGGCTGAGTGAGGGGCTGCACTTCGCAGAAAAGGCGGGCCTTGACGGCCGTGCTGTGGTCGATGTGATCGGCGGTGGGGCCGCAGGCAGCTGGCAGATGGTGAACCGGTATGAAACCATGCTGGATGATCATTTTGAGCACGGGTTCGCGGTGGATTGGATGCGCAAAGATCTCAACATCTGTCTGCGCACCGCCGATGAGAACGGGGCCAGCCTTCCCGTCACGGCGCTTGTGGATCAGTACTACAAAGACGTGCAGAAGATGGGCGGCGGCCGCTGGGATACGTCGAGCCTCTTCAAGCGGCTCCGTAAGCTTGACAAAGCCTGATCCAGCACACGGGTTTCAAATTACAGATATCACTCACGACGACGCGCGGCGCCGCATTCTTTGAAAGAATGCGGACCGAAATCTTTCAAAGATTTCGCCCGCTTTGAAGACCAGTCAAAAATGACGTGAGCGCATCCGACAGAGCCTCTGACACGTACCCGCCTTCCTGAACACACAGCATTGGAAGGCCCTGCGCGGACACGGCAGCCCCAATCTGCGCAAACCCCTCTGTCGACACCTGAAACGCCTGGAACGGGTCAGCCTCATGGGCGTCCAGACCAAGTGCGACGACCAACGTATCGGCACCCCAGGCACCAAGTGCGGCAAACGCCTGATCCAGGGCCTGCAAAACCGCATCCGTGCCAGATCCCATCGGCAGCGGCAGGTTCAGATTGGCCCCCGCACCGTCGCCCTGCCCAGTCTCGTCCGCATAGCCATAAAAGAACGGATAAAACGCCGATGGATCAGCGTGAACCGAAATCGTCAACACATCACCACGGGCGTAGAAAATGCCTTGGGTGCCATTGCCGTGATGGACATCCACATCGAGGATGGCCGGGCGCCGCCCAGCCTCCAAAAGGCGCTGTGCGGCGATCGCGGAATTGTTGAGAAAGCAAAACCCGCCCGCTTGATCGGCGTAGGCGTGATGCCCCGGCGGGCGGCACAATGCGTAAACCCCGCCCGCCCCGCCCAGGATCGCGTCGCAGGCTGTGATGGCTGTCTGCGCCGACCAATAGGCAGAGCGCCAGGTATCTGCTGATATGGGACAGGCCGTATCACCCTGATGGTATCCCGCCAAACCCACGGCACCGCTGGGATAGCCTGTGTCACGCGTGCGGGGATGCACATTGGGGATCACCTCGTCCGCGGCACCAGGAAGCGCGGACCAACGCGCGTGTATGGTCTGCAAAAACTGCAGATAGGCCGTGTCATGAACCGCCTTAATAGCCCCGATACCTGCATCCTGCGGCTGGGCAAACTGACACCCCGCAGCCTCTGCCCCAGCCCGCAGCAGGTCGATGCGGCGGGGCACCTCGGGGTTCGCCCGTTTGACCCCGGCTGACATAAAACTCTTGGGCGCATGCAGGCGCTGTCGCTCGTCGAGAAAGGCTTGCATATTCGATCACCCCTCGTACAGACTTTCTGGGCACGTCCAACATTGGACGCTTGCATGGGCGGATGCAACGCATGAGCAGACAAGATAATGGCAGCGCGCACCGATGATTGATACCTCGCACAGCGGATCAGCCGCGCGAACATTGATCGTTTTGGGCCTGACGCTTGAGTTTGGGCCGGTGACACCCGCGCGATTGACGGAACTGAGCGGCCTGAGCCGCACCGCTGTGCACCGCGCCATTCACGCCCTGATTGATGAAGGGTTCTTGCGCTATCAACTGGGCAAGGCCCATGTGATCGTGACAGCGCGGTTACAAGACAAATTGCAGGCTGCCTTCTTCAGCCCGCCCGGCCTTGATGGCGTGGTCAGGGCAATCGATGAGGCCCTCAAAGGTCGACGCCTTCACTGTGAGATCGGCATCCTGACGCAAAGTGATCCGTTCCAGATCATTGAGACAACGCGCACGGACCGGCAATATCCCGAGAGTTTCTTTGAAAGCGAATTGGTGTCTGTACTTTTGTCGCGCTTTGATCCGGTGGATGTGACGCGCATCACCGCCCGCGTTTTGCGCGAGAGCCCGTCCGGCACAAAGGTGGAGAGCGACTTCTTAGACAGGTTCCGGCTGGCGCAATATCAGGGCTATCTCTGGAACGCCGATATTGGCTCTCTTTGTGTGCGTTTGGAGAAGCTCTATGAAGACAGTTCCTTGGCCATTCGCCTCACCAGCCGACAGGATCGCAAGCTCAGCCAGAAAGACGCCGCAGCCGCTCTGGACGCCATGAATGTCACTCTGCCGGAGGTGTTTCCAAGGGCCTCACTGCTGGGCCTTTGACGCCGCAGAAACTGGACCTGGGGCAAGGACCATCCTTATCTTCAGGACGACACGCAGTGCATGATGCGTCCAAAGCAAAAGGGGCAACCTTGCTGTTATGGACGTCTCAGCCGTCTACCGCATTTTTTTTAGAGCCAGACGGACTATCACGTTATGAGCCGTCAAAGCCCAGGGGAACACGAATCACTCACCGACATTTTCAGTCCTAAATCGGGGGTTGGCTGTTCTCCAGGCACGCCAAATTTGGCGGAAAATGCGGCCAATCTAAGGCCAGTGTTTCACGACACGGCCACAATACACATGTCATTTCAATATACGGAATGACATGTTTGCAATTCCCAACCCTGGAATGTTAACAAACGGCGTTATCAGTTTTCAGCGGGTTCTGACCAGCTGATCCCCGGCTTTTGAAAGGTACCTTATGGCTAGTTTTGATCCGTCCAGCGTGTCCAACCTGATTGGACTTTGGGATTTTGAAAACGGCAACAAAACGAAAGACACCGGTCTTGATGACGGGTTGGCGCAGAACGGCACGTTCGAGTCCGACGCCTTTGCATCTGGCGGCCAAGCGAATTTCAGCGGATCGGACGACCGCTTTGACGTGGAAGGTGATAACGGCGGCCCTCTGGAAAGCGCGTTTGATCTCTCCAGCGGGACGATCGAGGTGCAGTTCTCGCAGGAAAACCATTTGGGCTCGAGCGTTGATACAATCGTCAATCGCGGCGAGTTTGCCGACCGTGATTCTGAGGGTTATTTCAGCATTGCCGTCACCGAAGAAGGTGCCGTTCAGGTGATTCACTTCTCGGGCAATGGTGAAAAGGTCACGCTGTCCACATCGGACGACTTTTTCGAACTCGGCGACACCGTCAACGTCGAATATACCTGGGATGAAACCCAAGGCGTGCAGCTCACAGTGACCAACGGGTCTGACGTTGAGGTGATCAGCGACGACACGACCGGCCTGTCACTCGACATTGGCGACAATGACGATGAGATCTTTACCTTCGGCGCACGCGAAGCCGATGACGGCAAGTACACCCAGGAATTCGAAGGCACCATCGACTACGTCGCCGTCTACGAAAGCACGCTCGGTGCGGAGGAAGACGGCATCGTCGATGGTGAAGACGAAGGCGAACTGATGGAGTTGGGATACGACGACTCCAATGATCCGACCGACGGTGGCGGTGACATGATCACCGATGATGGCGATCTGATCTACGGCAATGGCGGCAGTGATACGATCGACGGTGCAGGCGGCGACGACATCATCTTTGGCGACAATCCAAACGATTCTGAATCGACTGTCCGTGAGATCTTTAAATGGGGCGATGCCGACAACTTTGGCAACAACAACCCCACTGGCGATTTCGCGCTGGACACCGGCAGCGCCAATATCAGCTTCTCGATCACCAATAACGGAAATGTCCAGAACCGGTTTGAGACGACCAAACAGAACATCGAAAATCTGGGGCCGGATATTGCTGAAAAGGAATCGTTTGAGTCTGTTCTGCGCAATGACGGCGACTCGGCGACATATGAGTTTGAGTCAGATGTGCCGCTGGAAGACGTCCAGTTCCGCGTCAACGATCTGGACGGCGATGGCGTTGTTAAAATTCGGGCCTTCGATGCGGATGGTAACCCGATCGAGGTGATCATCTCGCAGGTCGGCTCTGACCTTATGCTGTCCGACGATGGCGGGTTCCGTGTGATCAAAAGCACAGATGACGATTACACCCCGGACAACAACCCGATCCATTCCTTCCTGGTGACAATACCCGGCCCTGTGGTCCGGTGGGAAATCGTCCATGAGCAGGACGGCGACAACGACACTGGCATCAACTTCACCGATATCGAATTCGAAGTCTTCGACGGCGATACGGATGCAGGGGATGATGAAATCAAAGGCGGTGACGGCAACGATATCATCGATGGTGGCATCGGCGAAGACACCATAGAAGGAGAGGCAGAAAACGAAACGATAAAAACGACAAACAGCAGAGGAGAGAAGGAGGGAGGAG
>CAKZYL010000484.1 GCA_937884705.1 uncultured Roseovarius sp.
TCGGACCCGAGCGATAAGTGGCTGCAGGTGCTGCCGCTTCGACAAACTGTTTAGACCAAAACTTGAAGAAGCGCATAGTGTTTGGTTGCGCAGTGTAAATTTGGGGACCTAAGCGCCTTAGACCCCGATGCGTTCCGGCGGGTTGTCGAGGAGATCGCGCAGGGTGGCCATCGCACCCTCAAATCTTTCAAAGGGCAATTGCGCGTTGATCGCGATGCGCACCGCATGGGGCACGCGGGCATCGCGGCAGGCGAATTCCTCGGCTGGGCGTATCTTGATGGAGCGCTCTGCGGCGGCCTGACAGAACGATCCGGCGCGCCAGCCGGTTGGCAGTTTGAGCCACGCGATAGGAACATCTTTCCGGCAGGTGAGATCGTGGTCGCCTAGATGGCTGACCATGCAGGTTACGTGACGCTCGATCTCTGCCCGGACTTTTTCGGCAATCATCCGTGTGCGCGGATCTCTCAGGAGGAGCGTTGTCAGATCGCCGAGCGGCGTGGCCAGCCCGAAAAACCCATTCTCCGCAGAGCGCCGAAGGCCGGCGCCCTGTTGATGCGGGGCAATCGTGAAACCGATCCGCAAGGCCGGTGTGAGGGTTTTTGAGATTGAGGAGACATACCACCCCCGGCGCGGCGCGAGGCTCCGATACGTGGGCGCCTGGGCGGGGCCCATGCGATAGCAATCGTCTTCGAGGATCTGAAAATCGTGGCGCTCTGCGATTGCCGCGATCTCTCGTCTGCGGCGCTCAGGTGTGAAGATCGCCGTGGGATTGTGCACTTCGCAGCTGGTGCAGAGAACCTGCGCGCCGTGTTTTTGTGCTTCTTCTTCCAGGGCTTTGGGAATGATCCCATCCTCGTCCATCGGAACAGGGATCACTTCTGCGCGCAAAAGCTCTGCCGCGCGGCGGAATCCGGGATAGGCGAGCTCTTCAACAAGGATCACGGGCCTGTGGCCGGTCAGGATGGTTTGCAACGCCAGGGAGATGCCGTTTTGCCCGCCATGGCAGAGCACGACATCTTCTTCGCTGAGAGCCCCGATGGGTGCGCCTGACAGCCATTCCACGATGGATTCGCGGGCCGGTCTGAACCCTTCGCGACTGGGGTAATGCATCAGGCCCGAGGGCGGATCTTGCGCCACGCGTTGCATGAGTTCGCGGATCAGCTCGGCCTGTCCCATGTTGGGCAGGGCGGGGGACAGCAATCGAATGTCCGGTGTCAGACCGCCAGAGCCATGGGGCACACCATTGATGGCCATGGGATCCGGTTCTGGTGCGGTGGGCAGGTTGGCCACGAACGTGCCTCGGCCAACGGTTGCTTCGCAAATGCCGGCATCTGTGAGGATGGTGTAGGCGCGGGCCACGGTGCCCGGCGTGATCGAGAGTTTCCAAGCCAGATCCCGCACGGGTGGGAGTTTGGAGCCTGCGGGCAAAGCGCCCACTCGAATGCCATCTTTGAGTGTGTCAGCGAGCGCTTTGTACTTCGGACCTGGGTGATCTTTGAGCGATGGCTGCCACTTTGTATCCATTACAATGTAATCCTAGATCAATACATTTTCATATTGTATCTATACATTACTACAGAATCACACATTGTGTCAATACAATTGGAAGGACATGCCATGACACGCACAAGAACCATCTCCGCCCTTGCCTACTTGCAATCGCGTCCTCTGACGCCTTTTGCCTCCGTTTTGCTGCAGATTGTTGTCGTGTGTGTTTCATGGTCTGAGCGCCGTCGCACGCGCATTGCGCTGGCGGACCTAGATGATCATATGCTCGATGATGTTGGCCTGACGCGGCGCGAAGCGCTGGAAGAAGCGCGGCGGCCGTTCTGGCAGTATTGATTGAGCTAAAAGGCGGCAAAGCGACCCTGCGCTTTGCCGCTCTTTTTTGTTCTACGACTTCACATCACTGGCGAACCGGGCGGCGTTTTCCTTGGCGAAGGCGCTGGCGTCGGCGTTTTCGTCCCAGAACTGCGGATTGGACTTGGGAATGGTGAGGGCCTTTTGCACGGCGGGGCGGGCATCGATGCGATCAAACCATGCTTGCAGATGGGGCAGGCCGTCCACACTCACCCGCGCCCAATTATAGGCTCTGGCCCAGGGATAAATCATCATATCCGCGATGGTGTATTCGCCAGCGGCGATCCAGTCTCGCCCCTCCAGATGGGCGTCCAGAACCTCAAGCAGACGGCGCGATTCATCGACATAGCGTTTGATCGAGAATGGCTCTTCATGCCCGTTTGGCGCGGCGATGTGCTGAAAATACATGGCTTGCCCCATCATCGGCCCGATATGGCCCAGCTGGATGAGCATCCAGTGCTTCACTTCTGATGGCTTCTCCGTATCTTCGGTCAGGAAGTTCGCGTTTTTTTCGGCCAGATGCCAAAGGATTGCGCCGCTTTCAAAAATGGCGCGGCCCTCATCATGATCGACGATTGTGGGGATCTTGCCGTTTGGGTTCAGGCCGAGGAATTCGGGCGTCTTCTGTTCCTGCTTGGAAAAATTGATCGGCGTCAGCGTGTAGGGCACCTCGGCTTCTTCGAGGAAAATGACAGGTTTGTACCCGTTCATGGTGGCAGCGGTGTAGAGTTGAATGGCAGGATCTGACATCGGGTGTCTCCGAAAGGTGGGTCTTTCCCCAAGCTGCGTATTAGGATACGAAAATCAACTAGTATACTTTTTGTAACTTAGGCTCTGGAGGAGGATCGCCGCATGGAAGCCAGTGTTATGGAGCATAAGGATGGCCGAAAATCCGTGGATCAGGCCTGTGAGACCCCCTGCGCCATTGAGCGTGGCATGAGGATCATCGGCGGCAAATGGACAGGGTCGATCCTTTGGCATCTCAAGGATGAGCCGGTGCGGTTCAACGATCTTGCGCGCATGATCGGTGGAGCGAGCAAGAAGATGATTGCGGAGCGGCTGCGCCAGATGGAAACGCGCGGGTTGGTCCGGCGGCAGGTGGTGGAGACCAAGCCCTTGGCCGTGCTCTATGAGATCACGGACTTTGGACGGACGGCGCTTGGGTTTCTTGATGAGTTGCGTCAGTGGAGCGAGAGCTTGCCCGCTGAAAACCGCGAAACCCTCTAGCTTGCGTCCCGCATGAGCAAGGGGCCCCTGACCACACTGGCAGTGTCGCTGATTTTGACGGCCCTGGGTTCGATCCACGCTTTTTCTGTTTTTGTCGTCCCGCTGGAAGAGAAATTCGGTGTCGGGCGATCGGATGTCAGCCTGACCTTTTCGCTGTCGCTCGTGAGCCTGACATTGGCCGTTCTGATCGGGCACCGGATCT
>CAKZYL010000485.1 GCA_937884705.1 uncultured Roseovarius sp.
TGGCTGCAGGTCAAACGAGAACGGCGCTTTTGGCGAAAGCCTGCCGACACTCACCGGGGTCAATCGCGTGTAGGTCGTACTCATGCAGTCAAATCCTCATGAATTCTTGAACCTTATCCCTAGCTTGTTGTACCTCTACGTGAAATGCTGTTTTCGCAAGGCTGATAAGGGCGGTCCTCATGACGAGTTGGGTTTTCAGAGCCGTGGGCGTATTGGCCATCCTGACGGCTGTTGGCTGTACGGCACAGTTTCGCAACCATGGCTATGTGCCATCCGAAGAGACGCTGCAGCAATTGAAGGTGGGCGTCGATACGCGGGCGACCGTGGACGATGTGATCGGTGCGCCCTCGGCCGCTGGCGTATTGACTGACGGCGATTATTACTATGTTCGGAGCCGCGTGCGTGAATACGGCGCCCTTCGACCTCAGGTCGTCGACCGTCAGGTTTTGGCCATCAGCTTTAACCAAAATGACACGATTGCGAATATCGAACGGTTCGGTCTGGAAGCGGGGCAGGTTGTCCCTCTGACCCGGCGCGTGACGGACAGTTCGGTCGTTGGCAATGGGTTCTTGCGTCAGGTCTTCGGCAATATTGGCAATATCGATCCATCAGGTCTTTTCGGAGGCTGAGCGTGTCGCGCCTGGCCGGACCTTTCGTTTTTACGTCTTGGGGTCTGCGCTCTATATACCACGTGCGGGACGTGATCATTTGGAGAGCCTGACATGCGGGACATGGTGATCGAACAGACAAAGTACCATTCCAGAATGGCCGCCACGCCGGAGGATCTGCGCGCCGCACAGGTGTTGCGGCACCGCGCGTTTCACGGCCAGGTCATCGGGCCCGACCTGGATCGCGACGCCTTTGATGATCGCTGCTCACATATTCTGGTGGAAGAGGCGAGCACCGGGCGGCTGGTGTCGTGTTTTCGCATGCTGCATCTGACCCATGGCAGTGAGATTGAGCGCACTTATTCGGCGCAGTTTTATGAGCTTTCTGCCTTGCATCAATTCGATGCGCCCATGGTCGAGATGGGCCGGTTTTGCATCGATCCGGCCTGTCACGATGTGGATGTGCTGCGCGTGGCCTGGGCGGCGATGACGCGCTATGTGGATGACCACGGCGTGGAGATGCTTTTTGGCTGTTCGTCGTTCAAAGGCACCGACGCCAACCCCTATTTTGATGCCTTCGCCATGTTGAAAGAGCGTCATCTGGCCCCGCGCCGCTGGGGCCCGCGCGTTAAAGCGCCCGCTGTCTTTCGCTTTGCAGAGCGTCTGCGGCGCCGCAAGCCCGATGCCAAACAGGCCATAGCAGGGATGCCGCCGCTTTTGCGCACCTATTTGATGATGGGGGGCTGGGTCAGTGATCACGCGGTGGTCGATCCGCAGATGAACACGCTGCATGTGTTCACGGGGTTGGAGATCGCCGCGATCCCGCCGATGCGAAAGCGGTTGCTGCGCGCGGACGCGAATTAGATTCCGCTGGGATTTTCCGGCGCTTGGAACTAAGTCAGCGACGATGGCCAGAGCACCTCTTTTACAACTGACCGATATGACCCTCACCTTTGGGGGCGATCCGCTTTTGGATGGCATCTCATTGACCGTGCATGACGGGGATCGCGCCGCTTTGGTGGGGCGGAACGGGTCGGGCAAATCTACCGTGATGAAGGTGATGGCCGGGCTGGTGGAGGCCGATGGCGGCACGCGCGCGCTCTCGCCCGGGATCTCGGTGGGCTACATGGCGCAGGATCCCGCTTACGCCGGGATTGCCACGCTGGGCGATAT
>CAKZYL010000486.1 GCA_937884705.1 uncultured Roseovarius sp.
TCGCTGCACCCCTCGACCCTGCGCAAGATGGGCGTGGCCCCGGGCGGCATGGTCCGGCTCAGCACCAAACGCGGCTCGATTGAGATCATGGCGCGGGCTGATCGCGCGGTCTCGCCCGACATGGTGTTCCTGCCCTTCGCCTTTGTTGAGGCGGCGGCCAACATCCTCACCAACCCGGCGATCGATCCCTATGGCAAGATCCCCGAGTTCAAATTCTCCGCCGTGCGCGTAGAAGCCGTGGAAGAGGCCATCGCCGCGGAATAAGCGCGCCCGCAAACGAGACGCGCCCGTAAGGGAGCGGCGAGTGGCCGCTTACCCGCGATAATGCGGGTTGCACCACGCCCGCCGCCCGGCTGCGTCTACAACGGTTACGCGCATCCATGGCGATGACGCAGCCCGGCCATACTCCACCCGCGTGCGCGTCATCGATGACCCATGCACCGCGTGTGAGGCAGAGCCGCGCGCCTGCAAGACCACCGCCGCCACCGCCGAACTCTCCACCATGACGGCATCCTCTTCCCAATGCACGCCACGGATCTCGGGGCCGGTTGATGCATAGAAGGCGCCATCTTTCAAAGCCTCAACCAAGGCGTCCGGGTCATTTTCTTCCGCCTTGACCATGACCCAGCCCCCAAAGTGATCCGGCTCGGAAAAATGCGCATCATCCGTGGCGCAAAGCGTCAAGCGCCGCCCCTCCGTCAAAAGCTGATCGAGCGTGTAAAACCCGTGCGGTCGATCACATCCCACAGCGCATCCATGATTGTACACCTCCACCGCATGGGCGGCCTCAATCGTCCGTGCATCCGCTGTCGTCAGCCCCGACCATTCCGGATGCGCCACCGCCACAAACGCACCTGCATCCCGCGCTCTTTGCGCAAGCCCGGCCCCGCTTTCCTGATCGTCGCGCGCTGCAAAGTCCGGCGTGTTGGAGGGCGCAAAATCATGTGGAAGCCCAACAGCCAGAATGTGCCAGATCTCCCCGTTCTCCATTGCGCCCGAATGCAGCTCTGCCCCAAGGATCGTCGAAAAGCCATCGCCGCGAAACGCTTCTGTGCGCGCAATGGGATAGTCGTAAAGCCCAACCATGTGATCGGTGAGCGATATGAAATCATACCCTTCAGCGCGATATCTGCGGCAAACTTCTTCGGGCGGCAAAACACCGTCTGACAATGTGGAATGCGTATGCAGGTTGCCGCGCCAGAAGGTCCCTGCGCGCTCAAAGGCCAAGTTGCTCATTGCTCTCCCCCAGACATCAGCACACCCTAGTGATGAGTAGTGGGGTGAATTCAACCGTCGCGCAATCGTTTAAGGCTGTTTGGGACTAACGGGATGCCTCAAAAGAGGCGACAAGTGCGCGCTCGGCAAGACAAGATGAATGCGTCTCCAGACACGCTATCTTGCACGCCGCACTGAAAGCGGCTTAGGCACCCCCCCGCGCGCGCGTGAGCTGGTCGAGATACCCGTCGTAAAAGGCGGTCATAAACTCTTCCATCTTCGAGAGCGGCCCCGGGCGGAAGTGGAATGAATTCACCCCCTCCTGGTTCACCCGAATGATGCGCTCGTCATCCAGCGTGGTGACATGCCAGAGCCAGGTCAGATCCTCGAGGTCGTAGTCTTCCCCCTCAACCGCATCCTCGCGCACATACCACACCATCTGAATGTCGGTCTCTTGCACGCTGCGCGGCACAAACCGATAGCCCACCACGTGATCGGAATAGATCAGAAAGTTGTTGAGGATCCCAAGCTGCATGTCATTGGCCCCGTTGAAGGGCGTCTTCAGATCCCCCAAAAGCGGCGCGACCAGCGCGCCATCTTTGCTGCCGGTGTGATAGCCGGGGTAGAGCGGATAGCGCCCGCAATAGGCGTCCATATCTGCGGTCTCATGGCCGACCTTGCTCCAGGAAAAATTGGCCTCGGCCGGAAGACCGGCATCGACAGAGGCCTTTCGCAAAGACGCCAGAAGCTCCGGGGTGATGGAATGCGGATCTTTCAGACTGTGCGACTGCGAGTAATCCAGATGCGCGGGCCCGCAGTGATAGCATTCCATGTAATTTTCAATCGCCAGCTTCCAGTTTGCGGGCACGGGATAGGACGCCTCATGCGCGATCTTCAGTTGATCTAGGCGGAAAGGCGCCACCAGGGGCTTGAGTTCCGCAATGGCGTCGTCAATCTCAGGCGGGTTTTCGGCGGTTGAGACAAAGATCAAACCGTCAAGGATGCGGACATGCGCTTTCAAAAGACCGTGGCTCGCGCGGTCAAAACCTGCGTCCATTTCCCGCGCGGCGCGCAGATCGCCGTTCAGCTCATAGACCCAGGCGTGATAGGGGCATGAAAACGCATGCGCCCGTCCCGCGCGTTCGGTACAGACCCGCGCCCCACGATGGCGGCAGACATTGACAAACGCGCCCACCTCGCCGCGCCGGTCGCGGGCAATGATGATAGACTCAGGTCCGTAGTCAAACAGGAAAAAACTGCCTTTCTGCGGCAACTGACAGGTATGTCCAACCCAAATCCACGTTTGATTCCAATAGCTTTTGATGTCCTCTTGATACACCTCAGCCGAGGTATAGAACCCGCGCGCCATGGCATAGCCGTCGCGATGCGTGCCAAGCAGAGCCTCCAGATCTTCGGTCAGCCAGTCAATTTTTGCGTTTAAGTCCTTCATTGCGGCGTCTCCTGTCGTATGTCCTGGGCGCCTTGGGCGCTGTGTCCATAAGCTGGGTCATAGGGTGGCCGGCCTCGATACAGGGTAAACTAGCGCGCAACGGACCGGAACACAGCCGCGCGACAGCCGCGTATGTCCTTGTCGGAAAAAGACGAGTGTGCAGAAAACACGTTTGCGGGCTGGCATCTGGCGGACCAACAAAAATGGACGATCGTCCATTTCTGCCAGAAACACCCCTATGCTGTCAACTCTTGCTCGTGATAGGCTCGCGTCTGGGAGGTTGGGAAAGACAGCTGTGGACATGCTGGGAGCGAACCCGCCTGCGCGGCAGGACAACCGACAGACCCTGATTGATGCGACGCTCGCCTCCGTCGCGGAGATCGGGCTCATACGCACGTCTGTGAGCGAAATCATCACCCGCGCAGGCCTGTCGCGCGGCATGATCCACCTGCATTTTCAGGGCAAAGACAACCTTTTGGCCGCCGCGGCCAAACACTCCTCAGAACGCTACTACAAAAGGCTGGACCAGTATTTGCGCGACGCAAAGCCGGACCCGCAATACCGCATTGAGGCTTTGATCCAGTGTGATCTGAGTGAAGACGGCCTGACCGAAGACATCGTGCGCATCACCCATGAGTTTCAGGCCGCGACCCGCGCCTTTCCTATCCTGGCACCCTATAGTGACACCCGCGATGCCCGATTGCGCCGCTATTTCGAAGAGGCGTTCACTCAGATCATAATCCAGACCGGCGAAACGGATCCGTCGCAGGTGTCACGAGATATCACGACGGGGCTTGTCGCCACGATGGAAGGGTTCTGGGTGGATTTCCTCCTGCATCCGCAGGATTTTGACCGCGCACGCGCCGCGCGGATCGTGTTTCGTATGCTCTCTGGCCTGTTGCCCGATTACTTTGATCTAAACGGGGCCAAAGCCCCCAATTGAAAACGCGCATTTCTTTGCTGCACGCGCCAAACAAATCGTTAAACTCACACGCAATTTCAACGCCCTGAGGCTCATTCTTGAGGTCTTGGGTGAGGTGAGGAGCACCGCACAGTATGGCGGATCTTTGGGGCGGGCTGGTGCAGGCATTCTGGCTGATCGTCACGTTCGACGCAGACCTCTTTGAAATCACGCTCCGGTCTCTCTACGTGACACTGACGGCTCTGGTGATTGCCTGCCTTATCGCGCTGCCACTGGCGTCGCTTTTGGCGGTGAAACGATTTCGCTGGCGGCGCACGGTCATTGGGGTCTTGAACGCGCTGATGGGCCTGCCACCCGTGGTCGTGGGCCTCATCGTCTATGTACTGCTTTCCCGCTCGGGGCCTTTTGGGGTGTTTGGTCTTCTCTTTACGCCCACCGCCATGATCATCGCTCAGGTGATCATTATTGTGCCCCTGGTTGCCTCCATTGCGCATCAATCCCTGCGCGAGCTTTGGACGGATTACCACGATCTTCTGATCTCGCTCAATGTCACGCAGGCGCAGAAAATGCGCACGCTGTTATGGGATGCCCGCCGCGCCTTGCTGACAGCCGCGCTCGCGGGCTTCGGGCGCGGCATCGGCGAGGTGGGCGCGATCATGATCGTGGGCGGCAATATCGACCATGCCACCCGCGTGCTCACCACCGCCATTGCGCTTGAAACGGGCAGGGGGGATTTCGCCCTCGCTCTGGGGTTGGGCTTTGTCTTGATCGCACTGGCGGTGGCCGTGAACCTGATGATCCACGGCCTCAGCCGGACTGAGGTGGAGGGACGCTGGTGAGTGCCTTGTTCCCTCTTCGTGTCTCCGGGGCCAAATCGTCCCGACGTGGCAATGTTCTTGTGGGTCCAGTTGATCTGGAGCTTTCCGGCGCTGGCACCACAGTGGTCATCGGGCCCAACGGGTCTGGCAAAACATCCCTTTTGGCGATGCTGCACGGCACGAACCGTCTCAACGCAGGCCGCATAGACTGGGCCGTGCCTCAGGATCAGGCGCGCGCGCAGCAGGCATTTGTGTTTCAGCGCCCCATCCTGTTGCGCCGCTCCGTGATCCAGAACATCGCCTATCCGCTCTTGATGCGCGGCATGACGCGTAAGACCGCGCTCAATCGCGCCACTGAGTGGTCAGAGCGCGTGGGCCTTGGCGCCATGCTCGATCGTCCCGCCCAGTCCTTATCTGGAGGTGAGCAGCAAAAACTGGCGCTCGCCCGCGCCATGATCTGCGATCCGCAGCTTTTGTTTCTGGATGAGCCCTGCGCCGCGCTTGATGGCCGGGCCACGCGGGAGATTGAGGCGATTTTACAATCTGTCGCGGCAAGCGGCACCGATTTGATCATGACAACCCATGATCTGGGGCAGGCACAGCGTCTCGCCCAGGATGTCGTGTTCATGCTGCATGGCAAAGTGCATGAGTGTACCTCCGCCAAAGAGTTCTTCACCGCCCCGAAAACCAACGCGGCCCGCGCGTTTTTGCGCGGCGATATTGTTGAATGACGCACCACGGGCCGCGACGCGGTATTTTCACCAATGATATCAAGCAATTTTCCGCTTTGCGCCCTAACGGGCAAACCGTCACCTCAGATCTGGCACCACAGGGCGATCATGTCTTCCGGGGGCCAATGCCCACGAGCGCCCGGTCGTCCGGCAACAGCTTGTCTTCGAAAGACCCCAATGCCCTCGCTTCAGCTTGCCACTCCGATAGCTTTCGTTACTTTCTAACCTACCCAGTCCTTGGGCAGTGGCCACGCCAGCTTTTGAGCCCGCAATCGTCATCGGCCCTGTCGAACGTTGCATGCTGTGTTTGACAGGAAAGATCGCGGCGGTTTGCAGACGTCAAAACCACTTGACGGATGACCTGCGCCAATCAAAGGGTGTGCGCGCAACCGTGTGGGCACTGCAAACGAAGTTGAGGCTATCTCTAGGGGAAGACATGACATCACTATTTAAAATCGCAGCGGTGTTGGCCGTGATATGTGGGGCACCGGTTGCGGCTCAGACGGATGAGGGGCAGACGAATGAGGGCCCTGAGCCCACCAATTCCGTCTCCATTCAGCTCAACGCCATGAAGGAAGGTGACAACAGCTGCGCGCTGACCTTCCTTGTCGTCAACGGCTTTGCAGAGCCCATCGACAAGGTGGTTTATGAAACCGTGCTCTTTGATGATGATGGTCAGGTGGACCGGCTCACGCTTTTTGATTTCGGCACGCTTCCACCGGGGCGGCCCCGGGTGCGGCAGTTTTCTGTGGGCGGCATGTCCTGTGCCAATCTGGGGCAGATCCTGATCAACGGATCGCACACATGTGAAGCTGCAGGCCTTGAAGAGGGCGCCTGCGAGAAAGATCTTAAGCTCGATACACGCACCGATGTCGAGGTGATTGGATGACAGAATTCCTTGATCTGCTGGCGCGGATCGCCGATCTGGGCGGTCCGGTCGTGCTGATCCTGCTGGCCACGGGCGTCGTCACGGCGGCGGTCATTTTCTACAAGATGTGGCAGTTTTCCGCCGCGGGCGTCGGCCGGCACAAGGCGTTGACCGAAGCCGTTGAAAGATGGGATTTCGGCGACCCCGCGGGGGCGCGCCTGGCCCTGTCGAACTCCAAAAGCTATCTCGCGCCGGTGGTGGAGATGGCTCTTGTCTCCGGCGCCAAAGAGCGCACCCGGATGGAAGCCGAGGCTGAAAGCCGGTTTGCCAAGCTGGAACGCGGCATGCGGCTTTTGGATTCCGTGGCACAGCTTGCCCCGCTTTTGGGCCTCTTTGGCACTGTGCTCGGCATGATCGAGGCGTTTCAATCCATGCAGCAGGCCGGCGCTCAGGTGGATCCCTCTTTGCTCGCAGGCGGCATATGGGTGGCGCTTTTGACCACCGCCGTGGGATTGGCCGTGGCGATGCCCACATCCGTCGTGCACAGCTGGTTTGAAAGCCGCATGGACAAGGAACGCGTGATCGCGGAACGCGCCATCGCGACCATCCTTTACCCACAGGGTCCACCCCCCTCCGCCATGCCCGAGGGGGCGGCCTTTGGGCCTGCGTAAACCCTCCCGGCGCAGGCCGTTGTCGATGACGTCCTTGATCGACATCATCTTTCTTCTTCTGCTCTTTTTCATGCTGTCCTCCACCTTTTCGCGCTTTGCCGAGGTGGAACTGGCCGCCGCGACAGGGGGCCGCTCGGCCGAGCCCTCAGACACCCGCCCCACATTCCTGCGCCTGGCCGAAGACGAAGTAAGCCTCAATGGCCAGACCTATACCCTGTCAGAATTGCCAGAAGCCTTTGCCAATTTGCGCGAAGAAGACGACGACGCACTGCCCGTTCTGGTCAGCCTCCAGGATGAGGTCACGTCCCAACGCCTGACCGATCTGCTGGTGGCCTTGCGCCCGGTGCAGGGCCTCCGCGTGACGGTGTTGGGCAGCTGATGCGCAGGCCCAGACCCAAACGGCGCAGAGAGCCCACAATCGCGCTCATCAACATCGTGTTTCTGATGCTGGTGTTTTTTCTGGTGGCGGGCACGCTCTCGCGGCCATTGGACGGCGATCTTGACCTTGTCCGCACCGCAGATCTCGAAGGTGCGCTGCCCCCTGACACGCTCGTGGTGCACCCTGACGGGCGCATGACCTACCGCGGTGAAACAATCGGCGGGGTTGATGCGTTTCTCGCGCAACGCAGCGATGAAGAGCGTAAAACCGTGCGCCTCGTCCCCGATCGCGCTTTGCCCGCCTCAGAGCTGGTTCGTCTGGCACGCGAACTGCGCGGGGCAGGGGCCGAAAGCGTGATGGTGGTGACCCAACGCGCGCTTGAATAGCCGCCGGGCAGTCTCAGCCCTAAACACGAGCCGGTTCCTAATCAGTTTGCAGACCTGCGCGACACAAAGTCCGTCAAGTCTGGCGATTGAACGTGCAGTGAATATCATTACTGCGGACTTTTGATTTTTGGAACACGCTGGTCGGGTTCGCGGACCAAACGGACCTGTGCGGTTGCGGCTATTGCCAACGCAGCATGCGTTTACATTTGCAGCATGAGCACCCCTGCCTTGCTGCATTTTTCGCCAAACCAGTCGTTGGTCATCGAATTGCAAATTAAGTTGATTTCAGAACTGGTTGCACAGACTAAACGCTATAATCAGTTGGTTCCAGCGAGTCGTCCAATCTGAGTGGACACCTCCAAAGTTTAAATATGCTGCAGCCTTAGGAGGAATGAGGTTCGTTAGCTTTCGCCATCTCACATGTCTCTTGCGCAATTTGACGAACGGCACACCAATCATGATCTCGGATCATGTCGCGCGTTGCAATCCAACTGCCTCCCACGCAGCGGACTGTCGGGCAAGCCATATACATCGCGAAGTTGTCCTTGGTGATGCCGCCTGTTGGGCAAAAGGATATTTCTGGGAAGGGCCCAGCAAGGTTACCCATCATCTTTACGCCGCCCGATGCCTCTGCTGGGAAGAACTTGAGCATGTCATACCCGCAATCAGACAAAGACATGACTTCGGATGCGGTTGAGGCCCCTGGTAAAAGCGGTAGAGCAGCGTATTCACTGGCTTTAACAAGGGCTGTGGTACAACCAGGGGACACACCAAACTGCGCGCCTGCGGAGGTGGCCAGTTCGACATCACGGGTGCAACGCAGTGTTCCAGCACCGACGATTGCACCGGGAACTTGGTCCATAGCTTCAATAGCTGGCAGCGCAGCAGGTGTGCGCAGAGTGACTTCCAAAACCGGCAATCCGCCCTCAACGAGCGCTTCTGCCAAAGGCCTCGCGATCTTTGGGTCATCTATCACCAGAACCGGAATTACCGGGACGTTGGCACAGATGGTTCGCATCGCTTGAGACTGGTCTTTTGGCGTCATCTTAAGTTGCCTTCACTGCCCTGAGGACTTCCGCGCGCCGGGGGATGGGCTCGACCGCGCCGTGACCGCCCACGGTTTGCGCGGCAACCCGCATGGCTCTTTCTACAGCGAGCTGAGGGTCTGCCGTTTCAAGGTAGTAGGCCAGCCAAGCACCTGCGAAGCTATCGCCGGCACCGGTGGAGTCGACAGCTTTGATCTTTGGTGGCTGAAATGCCCGTTTCTGGCCTTTGGTGTACATGACAGGTCCTTTTTCACCGCGCTTGAGCAAAACAAACTCGGCCCCGTGCTGCGCAAAGGTCCGAAGTATGGTGTCCTCATCGCTCGACTCTACCAGCTGCTCTGCCTCGTCATCACTCGGAAACACGATGTCCGCGAGCGGCAGCAGATCAAAGATCACCTCGCGCGCTTGCTTGAGCGTCCAGAGATTGAGCCGGAGGTTCGTGTCGAGCGACACTTTGACCCCAGCGTCCTTCGCAAGTCTGCAAGCCTTGAACGCGGCATGGCGCATGCTTGAGCTCACGGCGAGGCTGATGGCCGAGACATGGAGGATCTGCGCATTTTGGATTCTCGTTTCGTCCAGATCACCGGCCGCAAGGTGACTGGCTGCCGACCCGCGCCTCGCGTAGCTGAACTGGCGCCCAGACGGGTGCGGGTTCACAAAATACGCGCCGGTGGGATCTTGTGGTTTGATCTTCACCTGGTCTGTGCACACGCCTTCACGGGCCCAAAGCTGCATAAGGTCGTTCCCCAGAGGGTCGCCGCCTACGGCTGAGATGTATCCCGTCTTTGCACCTTGCCGGGCCGCGGCAATGATCGCGTTTGACGTATCGCCGCCAAAGCCCTGCCGGTAGATCGGACGCCTATCTGGGCCATCGGGCAGGCGCATAAACTCCGCCAGTGCTTCTCCAAGAGCTAGAATATCGGCCATCTTTCGCGTCTTCCCTTTGTGATTTGGCGCTTAAAAGCTGGCCGGCATGAGAAGCTTGGGCAGCCAGAGAATGATGGCAGGGAAGGCGGCCAAGAGAAGCAGGATCACCAGCATAGGCGCGAGGATCAGGGCCACCTCTTTAAGCACCTGGACGACATTCAGCCCGCCGATCGCCGCGGATATCAGTAAACAGAGCCCGTAGGGCGGCGTCACCAAACCGAAGGCCAGTGAGACGATCCCGATGATGGCAAAGGCAATTGGGTCGATGCCGCCCACCTGCGCCACCGGCATCAGGACAGTACCGAGGATGATAATCGTAGGTATCGCGTCGATAAAAAGCCCGAAGATCAGAAAGAGCGCGGCAATGATCAGCGCTGTTCCGAATGGCCCGAACTCCCAAGCTGTGATCAGGCCGACGATTAGGCGCGGCGCGTTGTAAAAGGACAAAAGCCAACCGAAAGCCGATGCCGTCCCAATTGCGAAGAGCGAGATCGCTGCAAAACGCGCCGTGTCATAAAGGATAAATCCCAGATCTTTGGGGCGGACGGTGCGGTAGACGAACATCCCCAAGATAAGCGAGTAAGACGCGGCTATAATCGCGCTTTCTGTGGGCGTGACGATACCGCCAACGATACCGCCGATGACGAAGATCGGCGTGAGAAGGGCCAGAGCGGCGCCTTTCCACGCGCCCCAGAACTCCGCCCAATTGGGCGTAGCGGTCACGGGATAGTTGCGCGCTTTCGCAAAGCCATAGACCGTGCCCATGAGTGCCAGCCCGATCATGAGCCCAGGGATTGCGCCGCCGAGGAACAACGCGCCGACAGAGACCTGCATCACACCGCCCCACACAATCATCAGGATCGAGGGCGGGATGATCACCCCCATCACCGAAGAACAGGCAGTGATCGCGACCGCGAAACGGGTATCATAGCCCTCCTTTTGCATGGCCGGGATCAGGATCTTTCCGATGCCTGCCGCATCCGCCGTAGAAGAGCCGGATATTCCGGCAAAAAGCATGGAAACGGCCACGTTCACATGGCCAAGCCCGCCGGGCATCCACCCGGTCATCACCCGTGCGAGCTCAATTAAGCGGTCTGTGACCTTGCCCGAGTTCATCAGATTGGCGGCCAGTAAGAAGAACGGGACAGCCAGCAGAATGAATGAGTTGTAGGATTGGAACATCCGGTCCAACACGATGAAGGGCGTCAGCCGCAGCTCTAGCAGTACGACCGGGACCGTCGACAGCCCCAGAGCAAAGGCGACCGGAATGCGCAAAACGACGAGAATAAGGAAACCAGCAAGCAGAATGCTGCCGGCCGTGGCAGTATCGAGTATCATTAGGAGGTCGCCGATCTGTTGCGAAAGGCGGATATCTCTTCAGCCAATCGGTAGCCTGCGAAGAGGAGCCATACGGTCCCAGCCATCGGCACTGAGACATAAATGAGCGCCAGGTTCGCGCGCATCATGACCGAGCGCTGGTTATTACCGAACTCGACATAGTCGATGCCGTACACCACGAAAAGCAGCGCAAAGAGCATGATGAGAGCATAAACAAAGCCGTTTTGCAGCAGTCGGGCCAGCGGCGATGAGGCATCACGCGTCACGCGGACATCGAAATGGGTTCCGTCCCAAACGGCGACCGCCGAGCCTATCATGACGATCCAAACAAAGATGAAGGTTGCCAGTTCTTCGGTCCAAAGGAATGTCGGGATCAGCCCGGTGTAGCGAGAGATCACCTGCATGGCGACCGGGATGGCGAGTGCGCCCATGAGAACGCCAAGCAAAACGCGCAAGACGAGACAAAACTGTTCCAAGACACGGCCGACCATCTGTTCCTCCCCTGGTCTTGATTTACTAGCAATCCTTACGGACGCGTACAAAAAGGGCGGCTCAACCGAAGATAAGCCGCCCTTTCAAACTGTGTTTACATGCCGCGCACGTTCGCCAACAGCTCGGTCGCGCCCAGCTCTGCTGCATAGGCATCTTGGACCGGCTTAACGAGCTCAAGCATTTTCTCGCGGCCCGCAAAGTCATGGACTTCGATCTGACCCGCATCGGCCATAGCCTGCAGCTTTTCACCGTCTTGGCTGCTTTCCAGAGCGCGGCCAAACGCACCAGCTTCGGCACCAGCTTCCATCACGGCGGCCTGCAAGTCTGCGGAGAGCCCGTCGAACGTCTTCGCCGACATCACGATTGGGCGCACGGTGATCGTGTGCTGCGTCAGCGAGATATGCGGAGCGACTTCGTAGAACTTGAGGTTCTGGATCGACGCCGCCTCGTTCTCAAAGCCTGCAATCACGCCAGTTTGGATGGCGTTATAGACCTCGTTGTAAGCGATGGCTGACGGCGCTGCGCCAACAGCTGAGAAAGTTTGTGCCTGGATCGGTGCCCCCATCACGCGCATGCGGTGGCCAGACAGCTCGTCCATATTGGTGATTGGAGCGGCAGAGGCGAGGTTGCGTACACCGCCACCGTGGTAGCCCACGATGACGATACCAGCCTTCTCGCGCAGATCGTCTTCGAGCGGCTTAAGCGCCTGCGACGACAGCACCGTGTTCCAATGATCAAGATCGCGGAACAGGAATGGCATGTCCATCAACGGAATGGATTCCGAGAAGACGGCCATATTAGACGGGGCGAGGATGGTGTAGTCGACCGCGACACCCTGATTGAGATAGGTCACATAGTCGGACTCGACCCCGAGTTCCCCGTTCAGACGCAGGTCGAAAGTTACCTCGCCGTCATACTTCTCGCCGACGAGGCGCTCAAATTCACGCATAGTTTTGGTGAACGCGTGCTCTTCGTCGAACATGCTCGCGCCGCGAAGCGTCACGTCAGCACTGGCAGCCGTCATGGTGCCAACAAGAACAGCCGCCGCCGCGACAGATTTTAGTGAAATACTGAACATTTTGGTTCCTCCCTGTTCAATAATGTCTGGATTTGCGGGGCTCAATCTCCCCGGTTAGGGTGGCGGGCATTCCTTCAGGAGAAGGCGACGCCGCCGTTCACATCGATGCAGGCGCCATTGACAAAGCCTGCACCGTCCGTCGCGAGAAACGCCACGAATTCTCCTATTTCACGCGGGCTTCCCTCCCGCTTGAGCGGCGTTGAGGCAGCCACTTTGGCGCGGATGTCGTCTTGGGTGAAGACGTTGTGGAAATCCGTGTCGATCATGCCAGGGCAAAGCGCGACGACGCGGGTTTTGGGGCCGAGCTCCTTCGCCAACCCGCGCGTCATTGTCATCACAGCGCCTTTTGAAGTGGCATAAGGCACAGCGCCGGGTCCGCCGCCATCGCGCCCTGCCAAGCTCGCAAGGTTGATGATCGTGCTGTTGTCGCGCAAATGCGGTAGGCAGGCTTTGGTCATCGAAAACACAGAGGTGAGGTTCAGATCCATGACCGCCCGCCAATGCGCTAGGTCCATCTCTGCGAGCGTTTTGCGCGCTACCAATCCGCCCGCGTTGTTCACCAGCACATCGACATGGCCATAAGCGCCGACGATTTCGGCAACAAAAGCTTCGGCGCTTTCTGGTTTGGCGAGGTCGACCTGTGCAGCAAGAGCACTGCCTCCGGCTTGGGTCACATGGCTCACCGTCGCTTGCGCCCCATCAGCGCTTGCGTGATAGCTGACGGCGACGGATGCGCCTCTTGCGGCAAGTGCCAGCGCACAGGCCTGCCCGATGTCCCTGCCACCGCCCGTTACGACGGCAACTTTTCCCTCTAGTGCTAGATCGCTCACTGACATGCGCTGCTCTCTCATACCGACGTTCACGATCCCCTCCTCTGGTTTGCAACGAACATTGTCAAAACTTGGATACTAGTCAACCACATTGCGGCTTTTTCACGAAGAAATGCTCTATATCCCTGAAAAACAATGGAATAAATTTCTGCAACCGCTTTGATTCTCGCTGTACTGACCCATCGACCACTGGCATACTAGATTCGATAGATGCAGCGTGTGAAAGCCTTCGGATATGCAGATCGCAGACAGAAAAACAGGCAGCGACTTTGTTTTTGACACGCTATTTGATCAGATTATGCGGCTAGAGCTACTGCCTGGCACCAAAATTTCCGAAACCGAAATGGCCAAGTCCTTTGGGTTCTCGCGCCAGCCAGTTCGGGAAGCCTTCACGAGGCTGGCAAATCTAAACCTGCTGTTGATCCGCCCTCAGCGTGCGACGATTGTAAGACCTTTTTCTCGTGAGCTGATCGCAAACGCCCGGTTCGTGCGATCCGCCGTAGAGCTTGAAGTGGTTCGCGCGGCGGCCAACGACCGGGACGCAAGCTGTGATGCTGCGCTAAAATCCAATATGCGTGACCAACGAGAAGCAATCGCGAAAAGCGATGCCGACGCATTCCACGATTTGGACTATGCGTTTCATGAACTCCTGTGCAAAGCCAGCGGACATGCTTTTGCGTTTGACATCATCGCTGCAAATAAAGCGCAGGTAGATCGGCTTTGCGTGCTCTCGCTAACAAGCACTAAGTCGATGGAAGCTCTCTACCAAGACCATGAGGATTTGCTGGAAGCGATATTTGGCGAAAACGCAGTCAAAGCTGATGCTGTACTAAGAAGGCATCTTGATCGCCTTAGCCCAACAATTGATGCACTTTACACAACGCACCAAGCCTATTTCGACGAATGAATTCAGAGGTGCCACGACACCACGTGTCTCATTCAGTTGGAGCTAAGAGCGGGTTTTGGTCGTTGCATAATTGGCGCGTTCGCATGTCAGAAAACGGGAAGTCCACGGCCATACCGTGGAGCAGGTGCTGCTTTTGAGAATGCATGCCGCTGCAGCGAAAACCGAGGTGACAAGATCGGTAAAGTCCACCTTCATTCTCGTTAACTGACGAGATCTCGATGTGTCTGACACGAATGGCCGCTCTTTACGCAGCGTCGCTGAGCTCAAGATTGCGCGCACGGGGCGATATCTGTGCTGCGGGCGCGCGCAGCGAGAACATCGAATTCACAGATTGGGCTCTAAGCTGCCATTTTGCGCTCTGCCAAGACGCTGTTGCAACAGGGTTAGGACTTCGTGCAAGAATGCAAGTCGCACATACACTTTTTCGCCGACAATCCGTGTGCGCATGAGGCCGGGTTTTCGTTGCGCGCTATGCTCAACGACGTCAGACTTTCATGGAAAAGGCGCTAAGGCCCTTTACGATGTCAAACCGTGATCAGAACCAGGCTTGAACGCCGCGGGCGGCGCCAGAGATGTCTCGTCCTACACCGTCAATCGTTGCGCACCCGGTCAGGGTCACAGCAATTGCAGCCAATGCCAACAGCTTTTTCATATGTCACCTATAGCGGGCCTTTGCGGCCTCTACTGCTTTTCCGCCTCAAACCACCAAACATTAGGCAAAAACCAAGGGCCATCGCCGTAGATCGGTAGATTTTGTGTGGGATACCGCAATTCGGCTTTGTGGGCAATCCGTCCAACGGAATATTGATGGATGGGGATCACATAGCGGCCTGAAATCAACACTCTATCAAGCGCGCGCACAGCCGCGACAAAGTCTTCGCGCGACGCAGAGGTCAGGATTGTGTCGATCAAGGCGTCTGCGGCGGGGGATGTCATGCCCATCAGATTGCGGCTGCCTGGCTGATCTGCAGCGTCTGATCCGAAATAGCTGCGCAGCTCATTGCCCGGGCTGAGCGTTAGGGCGCGGCGCATAAAGGTGATGTCAAAGTCAAACTCCGCCACGCGGGCATTGTATTGCGCGCTGTCGATGGTCTCGACCCTGAGTTCGATCCCAAGGCGTTCCAGCGCTTGCGCATAGATGTCCATGTAGGTGCGGGCCTGCGCCAGCAACGCATCCTGCTGCAAGAGCACATTGAGCACCAAAGGCGCGCCTGCCTCGCCGACAAGTTTGCCCTCGACCACTTGCCACCCGGCCTCATTGAGCATCGCCATGGCCGCGCGGATATTGCCGCGATTGCGTTTTGTGCCGTCCGATTGGGGCAGGGTGTAGCCCTCAAGCGCGCCAGGCAGCAGGTCATCCGAAAACGGCTCCAGAAGCGCTTTCACTTGACCCTCGGCGGGACCTTCCTGCAGACCCAGCTCTGAATTTGAGAAATACGATGTAATGCGCGGCTGGCGCCCGCCTGTGAGCGTGTCGTTGACGAACTCAAAGTTGAACGCGTGCAAAAGCGCATTCCTCACGCGCCAATCTCCAAGGGGCGTGCGCCGCGTGTTCATGACAAAGCCGGTGATGCCCGACGGTTTGGCATGGGGGATCTCGGTTTTAACCACTTGGCCTGATTGGACGGCGGGGAAATCGTATTGCGTGGCCCAGCGTTCGGCGTTGAACTCGCGCAGATAGGACAGCGCGCCTGCTTTGAACGCCTCTTCCATCACCGTGCTGTCGGCGTAGATCTCAATGCGAATCGCGTCGAAATTGGCAATGCCCTGGCGCAAGGGCAGGGCGCTGCCCCAGTAATCGGGGTTGCGGCGCAGAACAATATTGCGGTTCACCTCATAGATTTCGACCACGTGCGGCGCCGATCCGATGGGCACGTCCTCAAGGCGCGCTTGGGCGAAATCCAGATCCTCCCACTGGGCCCTTTTCAGGATGGGGCGCAACCCGGCAAGCAGGGCCAGTTCCCGATCCTGTCGATTGAAGGTCAGGCGCACGCGCCGCGGACCGGTGGCTTCAATGCGGTCCACCGCCGTCCAAAACCCGCGATAGCGCGCGTCACCCGTGGTGCCGAGCGTTTCGTATGACCAGATCACATCTTCGACAGTCACGGGACTGCCATCAGAGAATCGGGCCTCCTCGCGCAGGGTAAATTCAACCCAGGATCGGTCTTCGGGCGTTTCGATTGATTCGGCCAGCAGCCCGTAAAGCGTGAACGGCTCGTCATAGGAGCGCGCCATCAGGCTTTCATGGGTCAGAAATCTCAATTGCCACGGCGCGCGACCTTTGAGGGCAAACGGATTGAGCGTATCGAAGCCGCCGACATTGCCTGTCACCACTGTGCCACCCTCGGGTGCGCCCGCGTTGGCATAGGGGAGTGACACAAAATCCGGTGGGAGGTCGGGCGCACCATACATAGCTATGCCATGCGCCGGCTCTGCGGCGGCGTAAAAAGCCGGTATGCCCAGGGTGGCGATGGCCACGATTCCTGCAAAAATCCGCCGACGGATGTGGAAAAAAATTGGTTTCAATTTTGCAACAATGCCTCGACTGCCTTGTTTCATTGACCCAGAGGGTAATGAGGGTTCTTCGTCTTTTCAAACTTTTAGCTTGGATCATGAAGTTCAATGGCTTATAACGATTTTACTGCTCGATAGGTTTCTTGCCTGTATGAAACCTGCCTCAATAACTTAACGCCGGCTTCG
>CAKZYL010000487.1 GCA_937884705.1 uncultured Roseovarius sp.
AGGTGCGCTCGACTTGCATGTGTTAGGCCTGCCGCCAGCGTTCGTTCTGAGCCAGAATCAAACTCTCAAGTTGAAAAGCGATTGCTCGCTTAACCTTGACGTTCGACCTCTGCACATATTTGGCACCCTACCGCTTTGCTACTTGAGGACGATGTCCCCGGGGAGTAGCGCTGCGCCTCAGTCCGGCTAAGAACTGAGCGGCACCAAAACCATCTGTTTGCAGATCTAAAAGATCCGACAAACAGTGAAGCTGACTATCCATCATCGGAAGTCCAGTTAGCCACGAATGACGGGTCGGATCTCCTAGGTAGTTGATATGCAAAGGTGTCTAGTCGATTTGGACCAAACCGCCCGCATATCTCTTCAGATACTATCAATTTCAAAGAGCGTGAGCGACAAAATTCACTGGCTGCGTCTGTAACTTGCTAGACGCGCCCGGCCTCATGTGTCTCTCGTTATTGTGTCCGCCGCGTTGCTGCCTGATCTCTCATTTCGCTCGTTTGGCGTCCCGACCGCGCGGCTGCGTTGTCGGTGAAGGGGTATTTACGGTTTGCTGCTCACCCCCGCAACCCCTTTTTTCGACAATCTCGCATTTTTTTACAAAAAGCAAGATCACCCTTATTTTAAAGGGGTTAATTCACCGAAGCTGGGGCGAAGTTTTCCACAGAGCAACAAAATTTCGCTTAGAATGTCCCAAAACGAACTTTCAGATTCATCTTTGCCCGTTTTTTGGGCACCTGCGCGCCGGAAAAACGCAAACGGCGCGCGACTCGCCTACCACTGACACCGACGCATCATGCGCCAAGAGGCGAAGGACACATTCGAAGATATTCACCTGTCATCGCCAAGTCTGGTCCGGCTCCTTAGGTGAACCGCATTGCGGACACACACCCCAAAAGACCAGTCTCGCGTCACGCGCCTGTTCAGCCATGGATGTTTGAGGAAATAAGGCGGGCTCATTGTGCTGGGCCTTTTTTGTTGCCTGAAGTGTTCGGGGAGCAGAGGCGCTCTGTCCGCGCCGTTTCGCCTGTCACTGCGGTCAGTGCGCGCGAAAGACAAATCGGGCCTGTTGGATTTTCGTTGTGTTTCCTGTCCATCCGTGGACGATGAGAGGCATCGTGTGATGAATTGGAGAAATCAGTATGCTGCCATTTAAGTCAATTGCCCTCGCGGCGTGTCTCACCTCGATCGCGTCATTTGGCGCCTCACTCAGCGCATCTGCCGAGGCAACCGGCGCGGACGGCCATGTCAATATTTTTAACAGCACCCCCGGATTTACGATCACCGGCTTCTACACAAATGCCGGACATGGCTGGACTCGCGATTGGCTGACCGATGTTGTCCTGACCCCGGGCGTGGGGGCCAAGGCGGTGTTCAGCTCTGCCCCGCCCAAATGCCATCAACATATTCGAGCCGGATGGCTGAGCACCGCGGGCCGGGAATTCCACGGGCATCCGATCCACATCAATATCTGCGAAGTGTCCAATATCTATTTTGCCGAAGACGAGATCTTCTTCGACTGACCAGGAGCCGCCTTGCTCTGACCTTCAGGAGCGGGCCATGGATGTCACGCGCGTGCGCATGCCGCGCAACAGGTTGGGCATGCGCAAGGCAATCAGCGCGGCAACGATGACAAAAAGAACCAGGGGCTTCATTTGCCAGCCCTTGGCCAACATCACATAGTGAAACGCGCCCAAAAGCGCGGCGGGGTAGACCAGCAGGTGCAGCTTGCGCCACGCCGCGCCCAGTTTGCGCACCGACCAATTGTTGGACGTGATCGCCAGCGGCAGCAGCAGGACAAACCCCGCCATGCCCACAGTGATGTAGGGCCGCTTCAGGATATCTGCCCAGATCCGATCAAGCGCCTGCACGTCGAGCACTGCCCAGACCGTCAGATGCGCCAGGACGAAAAAGAAACAGGTCACCCCGATCGCGCGGCGGAACTTCATGAGGTTGATCCGCATATGATCGCGCAGCGGCGAGACGGCCAGACCTGCGATCAGAAGATAGAGCGCGGTATCGCCATAGACGTGTTCCAGCGCCTCCACCGGGTTGGGCCCCAGCTGCCCATCAAAGCCAAGCCAGAAAAGCCACAGCGCATAGCCCAAACTGATCGCATAGATCAGCCAGGCGGGCACGTGGCGCAGGGACTTGTTTATGAGCTTTGACATCTGTGGCGGGGCCGTCCTTGGTCTTGCTGGCTTAGTCTTGCTGTTAACGGTCATATGGCACCAACGCCCATTATCACAATCTCTCTCACGGACATGTTGGATGTGTTACAACGCGCTGAGACAGATTTGCCGAGGGTCACAGTCGGCATTCGATTGGACATTCGAGTGGGCTTTTAGGCGGGCATGCAGACGGACGGATTTCTTTATCGATACGCTGTGAGGGAGACCTCTGACCGGGGTCTTGCCGTCTTTGCCGAAGAGCCGATCCCAAAGGGCTCTTTGGTGTGGCGCTTCATGCCCGGTCAGTTCGCGGTCTATGATGAAGCCGCGTTCAAAGCCCATATCGGGCCGCTCACCGAAGAGCAGGCGATCTATGAGCTGACACACATGTTCGGGGTGGCCGATTTCCCGAATTGTGTGATCCGGGTGTTTGATGCGGGTGTGCTCTTTAATCACGCGACCGATCACACACTGGCCTCAAACTACGGTGTGCCCCCCGCGCCCACGCTGGCGGCGCGCGCGCCGGGCTATATCGATCAGGTGACAGAGGCGCTGCTCTCTGACCGCTACGCGATGATGGCGGTGCGTGACATCGAGGTGGGCGACGAGTTCACCAACAACTACCACCTGGAGCTGGATGAACCCGCCTTCTTTGAAGATATCTATGACAGCTATGACATAGATGACAGTTATCTAAAGCGTTTTGCGTAAAATCTGACTCGCGGATGTGCGCAAAACGCAGTGCCACGTTCGAATGTGGCTCGCGTTTCGCCTTTTGCTGGTGCCTCAGGTAAAAGGCGAAACGCTCTAGAGGCAGATGCCTGAGCCCGGCAGGGAGAGGGCTTTAGGCGTCTACCTTTGCCATGGCAGCATCGAAATGCGACGTGGCTTTTTCAAACTTGTCGCGACAGCCCACTTTGCAGAAGCCCACCACCTTGCCGCGATAGAGGGTCAGCGCATCGGCCGAGACCGGGCCGCCCGACCAGGGGCAGGTTTCGTTGACGCAATCCTCAAGCTTCAAATCGTTCATCTCCAAGACCTCCGTTTGGGATCATTGCCATTCTTGGCTGAAATGATGATACGCCCGGAGCGGCTTTGGCCGAATGACAGAGTGCCCGCATTTTCGGACAAAACACGGTCGTCAGGCGCCTTTGAAGGGAACTGCACAAATTTCGAAGCGGCAGAGGCCCTAGAGATGCGACTGCGCGCTTCGGATGTCTAACGTCGAACCGCGGACGTTCTTTAAATGAACGCGATGAGACGGCACGGACCGCCTGTGCCGCCGGCGTGTTTGGGCGCGCCAACAACGAGGGTCGCGCCGGTGGCGGGAAGCGCGTCGAGATTGGCCATGTTTTCGACGGCCCATCTGTTGGAGGGCAGCCAGCGGTAATGCGTCGCGAAATCAGCAGAGAGCCCGTAATCAATGGAGAGCGTATCAACACCCACGCCACCGGCCTCGGTCTCTTCGAGGAGCATGTTGACTGCCTCTACGTGGAAGCCGGGGAAGTGCATTTTGCCTTCGTCATCTGCATTGCGAAATTGCGGCGTGCCCATGCGCTGATGCCAACCGGCATTCTGCGCCACGCAGGCGCCTGCGGGGATCGGGCCATTGGCTGAGATCCAGGCGGTCAGATCATCAGGCGTGACCTGGGCATCAGGGTCAGCGGCGGCCTTTTCCCGGATGTCGACGATGGCCAGAGGGCAGACGAGCGACTCCACGGGCACCTCGTCAATGGATGTGCCGCCATCCGTGAAGTGAAGCGGCGCATCGATATGCGTGCCGGTGTGTTCGTTCACTCGGAGGCTTTTGAGATTGAAGCTGTGCTCGGCGTAGTTGAAGACGTCTTCATCGAAGAATTGCTGCTCGCCGAAATAGGTCGGGAAGTCGTGCGTGAGCGTGTGGGTGACATCGACCACCTGCGTGGGCGTTTGCGCCATGAGCGGGCGCGATCCGACGACCGAGGAGGCGGCAATCGCGGCCCCTGCGGCAGCGGCCCCCCGAAACATATCTCGCCGCGTGAGCGCTTTGCCTTTGACGTATTCCATGATGACTGGGTGACACATATCATTCTCCTCTGCTGGTTTTTTGATCATCACGCGGCTCGTTCGCTGGTGACGTTTGGTGCCAACAGCAAGGCGTACAGGCGGCCATCCGTCAAGAGTCGCTTTCAAAGCTCAGTTCACAACCCTGGCGGCAGAAGAGAAACACCGCGCAGTTGGCCTGATCCCTTGGCACATTCGTCCAAAGCACATGCGATTTAAAGAATGTCGCGTTTTTGCGCCATCGTAGCGGTTCCTATCGCGACCCGAGCAGTGGGTCTGATCGAAGCTGGCGCCAAGAGGACTGGAGGGATGCCGTGAGCGGGACGCCTCAGAATATCATTGGCGGTGTGCTGTTGATCGTTGTCACCGCGCTGACGATCTCGTTGCAGGATCTGGTGTTCAAGCTCTTTAGCGGAGAGCTGACGCTCTGGCAGATCTTTGCGCTGCGCGGGATGATGGCGGTGCCGGTTCTCATTCTATTGGGCAGCCTGCGGCAGGGGCTGCGGCCGATCCTGTCTCTGGCCTATGGGTTCTGGCCGCTGATGCGCGGCCTTTGCCTGACCATGACGTTTCTGGCCTTCTATGCCGCCATTCCGTTTCTCAGCCTGTCGACCGTGGGCGCGGCCAACTATATCGCGCCGGTCTTTGTGGCGATACTGTCGGCTTATGTGATCAAGGAACCGGTGAGCCGGTTGGGCTGGATCGGGGTCGTGCTTGGCTTTGCCGGTGTGGTCGTGCTTTTGCAGCCGGGCACGGATGCGTTTTCGGGTTTTGCGCTGCTTCCAGTGTGCGGTGCCGCGTTTTATGCCTTGGGGCACATTATCACCCGCACGCGGTGTCAGGCGGTGCCGACGGAGGCGCTTGCCTTGTCGCTCAACTCGCTGATGTGTCTGGCAGGGGTTGTGGCCAGTGTCGCGCTTTTAGCGGTGGTGCCGTCCGGGCCGTTGGCCGAGAGCTCGCCTTATATCTTCGGTCAGTGGTCCGAGGTCGCCGGGTCAGATTGGCTTGTGCTGATCCTGTTGACGGGATTTGCCGTGGCCATCGGGATGATGCTGGCCGGGGCCTATAAGATTGCGCCGCCCGCGACCGTGGCCACGTTTGAATACAGCTATCTGATTTTTGTCGCCGCGTGGGACATTCTGTTTTTTGACACGGCGCCCACCGGCCTTTCGCTGACAGGGATGGCGATGATCGTGGGCGCGGGGCTCTTGGTGATGCGGGAGCGGCCGGACAAAGGGTAAGCCGGGGTTAACCCCGGCCTACGGATTGGATCACAGCTTAGTGGAATTTGATGAGGTCCATGCCTTCGTAGAGGCGCGCCACCTCTTCTTCGTAGCCATTGAACATCTGCGTCGGGATCTTGCGGGCAAACAGGCCCGAGCCGATCAGCTGTTCCACTTCCTGGCTCCAGCGGGGGTGGCTGCGGTTCGGGTTCACGTTGGAGTAAAAGCCGTACTCCCTGGGAGCATACTTGTTCCACGCGGTGGGTGGCTCTTCATCCGTCAAGGTGATCCGCACGATCGACTTGATGGATTTGTAGCCATATTTCCACGGCACGACGAGGCGCAGAGGTGCGCCATTTTGATTAGGAATGTCGCGACCGTAGATGCCTGTGGCGATCATGGTGAGCGGGTGCATCGCTTCGTCCATGCGCAGGCCTTCAACATAGGGCCACTCAATCACCGGTCTGCTTAGGCCGGGCATTTCATCCGGGCGCATCGCGGTTTCAAAGGCCACATATTTGGCAGAGGATTGAACGCCTGCCAGGTCAAGCAGATCGGCAAGCTCAAACCCGTTCCAGGGCACAATCATCGCCCAGCGCTCTACGCAGCGGAACCGGTAGATGCGCTCTTCAATCGTCATCTTCGACAGGATGTCGTCAAACGCGTAATCGCCGGGGCGGTCGACCATGCCGTCGATCTTCACGCTCCAGGGCTCGGTCGTGAGCATGTGCGCGAATTTCTTCGGGTCGTCCTTGCCGGTGCCGAATTCGTAGAAATTGTTGTAGCTGGTGATGTCTTCCCAGTCCGTGGGGACCAGCTCTTCGTCTTCTGCGCGGGCGGGCGTGCTGAGACCAGAAAGCGCAAGCCCTGCCATCGCCGCGCCGATCACATGACGGCGGTTCATATATAGGTGTTCAGGCGTGACATCCCGATCCTTGAGAGTATTTTTCCAGCGATAGGCCATGCGCGCTCCTGAATGGCTTGCAATACGTGTTGGCGGTAATTTGGCCGCGAGTGGCGGTCAAGACAACTCACCTCACGGTGAGTTTGGCTTTTGAAACAATCAAAGTTTCAGAAATTCGTGGATCTGGGACATCTCAACGGCGATCTCATCGCAAAGGGGGGCCAAACTGGCGCCCTGCCCTTCGGCTGCATAGCCGATGCAGCGCATGCCGGCCGCCTTTGCCGACTTGGCCCCAGATACACTGTCTTCGATGACCACGCAGTGCGCAGGTGCAACGCCCAATTGCCGGGCCGCGTGCAGGTAGATATCGGGTTTGGGTTTGGGCGCGCCAAGATCGCGGGCCGAATAGATATGCGGCGAGAGCTTGGACAACAGACCGGTGCGGCTGAGCGTGATCTGCATTTTGGCGGTCGGCCCGTTGGAGCCGACGGCCATGGGCGTCTTGCGCTCATAAAGCGTGTCGACAAGTTCGGGCGCGCCGGGCACCGCTTCGACCTCTGCGTCCAGACGCGCAAACATTTTAGCGTAGAAACCCTCTATCCAGTTGGGCGGCATCTCTGCGCCCAGGCGCGTGGCCTCATCCACGACGCTTTCCGTGGTGCCGCCCACGAAAAGGCCCATGACCTCTTCCACTGTCAGATCCAGCCCCCGCGCGGCCAGATCATCGCGCAACAGCTGGTTGGTCAGGCGTTCGCTGTCAACCAGCACGCCGTCGCAATCAAAAAGAACTGCGCCCAGTATCATCGAGCTAGTGTCATCAAAGGTGTTGAGATCAGTGTCATGAAAGCGCGCCGCCTGTTGATATGCCCTAGATCGGCTTTAGCCCGAAGCGGCGCGCATGTCACATCGTGATACGGACGAAAATCGCCGTTTGTGATGACGTCACAACGCGATTTTGAAATCTTCGAAACCAGACGTGCCCGCGTCGAAGGCCTTGCCGCAAAGGCTTGACAGGCCAGAGCATTGAAAAAGTTAAAATTTGAACCATTCCTTAGTGCGGTGCGTAAGACACCCGAATGCTTATCACGCATTCGTTAGTAACGAGAAATCCAAAGGAGGATTCCATGCTTCGCAGAACTTACCTGGCGCTGTCTGCCGCCGCTCTTATGTCGACTGCTGTTCCGGCCATGGCGCAGGACGCAGATATCGTCGACACCGCGGTTGCGGCCGGATCGTTCGGCACATTGGTTGCAGCCGTCCAGGCAGCGGGCCTTGTTGACACGCTGAAGGGCGAAGGCCCGTTCACCGTGTTCGCCCCGACCGATGAAGCTTTTGCAGCGCTGCCCAAAGGCACCGTTGACACGCTGCTTCAGCCAGAGAACAAAGACCAGCTGGTCGCGATCCTGACCTACCACGTTCTGCCTGGCAAAGTGATGTCAACGGATCTGTCCGACGGCATGACCGCGACGACCGTGCAGGGCAGCGACGTCACCATCGGCACAGAGGGTGGTGTGACCGTGAATGGCGCCAATGTTGTGGCCGCCGACGTGGTCGCCAGCAACGGTGTGATCCACGTGATCGACGCGGTCATCCTGCCGTAAGATTGACGCAATACTCGTGCGATAAGGGTGGCTGTGGGGCCGCCCTTTTTTTGTCGGCACGATTCGAAGCTGCCTCAAATTGGCGGCAAACCTGAGAAACAATGCCGGTTTCCACGTGGCACTGGTTCAAAATCCGCCTGGCGATCCTATCTCTACCCCAGGAGCAGGCGAACAGGCACCCATTGACACATTTCCGCCACATTTGAGCCACAGGAAATCCTTGGTTCTGCGTGGGGGCGTGCAAACTGGGGTATGTTGGCCATGGTTCAAACGTATAAAAGCGGCCAAACCGTCGCCGGACCTCCGTTGAAGTTTCGACGGCGCGCGACGGAAAAACCGGCTGCAAACCTCGGGGGCAATGCCATGGACAACCCGTACAAACACCAACCCTCCAAGGCCTTTTGGCGGTCCGCTGTGGCTGAGTATTCCCCCATTGAGATGGACGGGGTCTATGAGCCCCGGTTTGAGATCACACCCGAGATGGCGATCTCTGCCGCGGGCAGCTGCTTTGCCCAGCATATTGCCCGGCAGTTTCGCCAGCGTGGCTACAACTTCCAGGATTTTGAACCCGCGCCCAGGATGATCGACGCCGAGACCGCCGATGAGTTTGGCTACACTCAGTATTCGGCGCGTTATGGCAACATCTATTCCGTGCGCCAGCTGGTGCAGCTTTTTGAACGCGCCGAGGGCCGGTTTGAACCCGAGGATCACGTGTGGGAAACGGGTGGGCGGTTTTACGACCCGTTCCGCCCGAGCGTGCAGCCCGGCGGCTTTGCCACCGAGGCCGAATGTCTGGTTGAGCGGCGCTTTCACCTCGAACAGGTGGCCAAGATGCTCAAAAAGACGGATCTTTTCGTCTTTACCTTCGGGCTGACTGAGGCTTGGGAAAATCTCAACGATCACGCCGTTCTGCCAACCTGCCCCGGCGCGGATGTGGGGACGTTTGACCCCGAACTCTATGGCTTCAAGAATTTCCGTTTTGCAGAGATCCTCGAAGATGCCGAGACCTTCATTCTCTATGCGCGGGAGCGTAACCCAGAGATGAAATTCCTCTTTACCGTCTCGCCTGTCCCACTGACGGCGACGGCCACGGATCAGCATGTGCTGCCGGCCACGGTCTATTCCAAATCGGTGCTGCGCGCGGTGTGCGGAGAGCTGACGATGAAGTATGATTTTGTCGACTACTATCCGTCTTATGAGCTTGTCGCCTCGCACCCGATGCGCGGTCTGTTTTATCGCCCCAACATGCGCCAGGTCGCGCTTGAGGGTGTGGCGCGCGTGATGGATGTCTTCTTTGGCGCGCACGCCGCAGGCGCGGCGGTTCAATGCGGGGATAACGCGGCGGTGTCCTCTGACGCGGCGGACGCGAAACGCATCGCCGATGTCGCCTGCGACGAAGAGATCCTGGAGATGTTTGGGTCATGACGCTCTATATCTGCGGCAATTCCCACACCCGCGCGCTGCGCGCCGGTGCCATGTATCTCGAAGAGCATGAGGGCGCCGAGCCGATGGTGGTGTTCCCACTGGGCACTGCAGATCACGAAGCCGCCCCTTTTAGTGAGATCGTGGACGGTCAGGTGGTTTTGACCAATGACCGGTTCCACAAGAAGCTCAAACAGTTCTTTGGCTTTTCCAGCTTTGAGCCGCAGCACCGCTGGGGGATCTGTCTGGGCAATCACAATTCCCGGATCTTTCGCCACGAAGGCTGGCTGAGCGCGGCGCCGACCTGGATGAACGCGAAAGGCAAAACGCCTGTGTCCGAGGCCCTGTTTCAGCGGATTGTCGAGGATGATCAGATCTACATCCGGCGTTTTCTGACGCAATTGATCTCAACCGGCGTGAGGCCTTTCGTCATCTCAGCCCCCTGGCCGGTGCGCCCGGATCCGGAGCTGACGGGGATCGAGCTGTCCCATGATGTGATCAAAGCCATCGATACCCGCGCGCGCGTTCTCTTCTCAGAATGGTTGGCCGAGCGCGACATCGCGATCGTGGCGCCGCCGGTGGAAGCCGCCGATGAGGACGGGTTTTTGAAGCCAAACTATGCCAAGGGCGGCGATGACCCCTGCCATGGCAATAACAAGTATGGCCGGGCGATGATGCGCAAGGTCTTGGCGCATGAGGCCAAGATGGCGCAAAGCGGGGAGAACGTCACGCGACTGGCGTAGGCTCTTTTTCGATCTTTTCGCGTGGTGTCGGGCGGAGCCTCAGCCGCTTTGTTAAGCGGTCTTGTTCTTTTCGACGCGCCGCAGGTTTGTGAACACTTCACGCAAGTTCCGGCGAAACGCCACCGGACGGGCCAGGATGGCGCAATGGGTGATGGCCTCAATCTTGCCTGCTGCTTTCATTTTCTTGCCCAAGGCGTGGCCCACCTGGTCGGCCAGATAGTGATTGAAATTGGTGGCCCGTGGGAAGCGGCTCCAATGGGGTTTTTCGCGATCGCCGCCGCCGTGGACGACAAAGTACGTGCAATCCTCGTTCAGCGTCGTTTCCATCGGCGGGCGGGTGAAATGTGTGATCTTGCTGCGATACTCCATCCAGCGTTCTTCTTCCGGCACGGTTTTGGGATCTGCGGAATATTGCGCGGAAAAGGACAGACAGCTTGTGGCGCCAAGCGCTCCGGCAAAGATGATCGCGCCATAGCCGCCCATGGAATTGCCGAAGGTGACCACCTCTTTGATCCTGTGGGTGCGCTTGTAGCTTTCCACGAGATCGAGGATTTCCTCATGCGTGCCGGGCGTGTTGTACCAGCTGCGCAGGGTATCGGCGACAAAGAGCACGTGATTGCGCCCGCCCATATGGCTGGTGTTCACAAACTCCTCGGTTTGTTCGCGGGTGTCGGGCTTGCCCACGCCGGTAAAGGACACGACCAGCCGGTGTTCGGAGCCTTTGAGCGCCGTGGCCCGCACCCTGTCAGAGGCGTAGAAAAGAGCGGGTTTGGTGCGCATCATCTGGTTCATCGCTTGCGCCCTCAGGCGACCACGGAGCGGTCTTTTTGATCGGCGATGGGGGTCAGGCTGGCATCGATGCCGTGCTTGATCATCAGCTCATCGAGAAAGCTGCCTTTGGGCGGCACGCCGTCGCATTTGCGGGCGCAAAAGCGCTTGATCGGGGCCCAGATGTGGATGCAGCGGGTCTCTTCCGTGGTCTGCCGCCAGGTATGGACAGGGCGGCGGGCAAAGATCCGGCGATCGGCAAAGTGGACAGGATAATAGTATGAGGTGGGTTTGGCGTATGTCATCTCGCCCGTCATCTGCAGATAGGCGGTAACACCCAACGGGCCCCAGATCCCCCAGGGCAGCTCGGAGACACTCATCGGATTGCCCTCGTCCGCGCGTTTCTTGGCTTCACCCATCACGCGACGTGGGAGCCATTCGGGGAGAGGGTGGGTTTCTTCGGTGAAGGCCAAAAGGCCCTGAAGCGTCGGGCAATCGGGCGGCATGCGCAGGATCGCTCCGTTGATCTGACCGCGGCCGCGCTCTTCGCTCCATGTCTCGTAGCCGAAGACGTATTTCTCATCCGCCGGGATCGGGCGGACGGAATACACATCTGTGTCGATATAGATGATGTCGGGGTCTTTCGCGATCATGTGGAAGCGGAAGAGATCGGAAAAGAGCGCCACAGAGCCGGTCCGGGCGTGGGTCATGAAATTGTCGGTGTCGATCACCTCACGACCATCGCGGATCTCGCCGCCCTCAGGCACACCTTTGACCTCTCCGTACGTATAGAGGATCGTGGGATGGCCCTGATCGACGAAGGATTTCAGACAGACCTGTTCCAGCCAGGTGAGCGAGCCACCAATCCAAAGCGCACCAACGGGGGGAAGTTCCGCCATAATCTCGTCTGCCTCGTCTCTCTTTTTTTGCCAAAAGGTACCTGAAAGGGGGGGCTGTCGCAAGGTTTCGCAGAACGCAGTTCCCAAGTGTTTAACATGTGCGATCTCTGTCTTGGTTTGGGGGCGCTGCCCCCAACAGTGAAGCTTGCGGCTGCGCCGTCTCCCCCGGGGTCTTTGGGAAAAGAAAGAAGGCGCGCGCGGCGGTCGGGTGAACTCCGCACAGGGCTTCACGGCATGCCAACCGGTTTTCTGCTAAGGGCTAGGCCTGCGACAGGCGGTCTGCTACAGCATGGGCAAAAAAGAGCATGGTTTGCCGGGCCGGCGGGCAACGTTGGAAACTCCGAGATGAAAGACAGCAAGCTACTTCTTTTTGTTGTGGGGATGATCCCAGTTGTTGTTGTTTTGAGCTACCTGGGATTGCGCGCAGCCGCAGCGTTTCAAAATGGGCATGCTTGGTCTGACATGGACTGGAACCAAGATGGAAAGCTCGGGATTTTCGAAGTTGTTGAAGGGTCCGATGTTGGACAACGAGAAATTTCGATCGATGGTAAAAGATGCATAGAATTCTTCAGGTTTAAGGATGGTTACCCAATCAGAGTTGAATGCGGTCACTGAGGAAACCACGGGCAGGATGTCGGCACGAAGCGCTGAAGCCTTGCCTGCCGCTTTAAGCAACAATGTGATGTTAAGGTCAGATAGACTTTATCGAAGCATAGTGTCGTACCCAAAGGACTAGGCGTGTTAGGGGCTGTCTGCTACAGCTTCTGAAAAAAAGAGCATAGCTGGTCATTGCGGCTGGCATGGAGGCGAAAATGGACGGGGTACCCAGCTGCACCCTTGTGGGCACGGTCAAGGATGAAGGGCCGTATCTGCTGGAGTGGATCAGCTATTACAAGATGATCGGCTTTACGCAGATCTTTGTGGCCTCCAACGACAGCCAAGACATGACGCGCGAGATCCTCGATACACTGGACGCGGCCGGTGAGATCACCCATCTGGAGAACTCCCAGCACATCAAGGGCGAGCCGGAAGATCCCCAGAACCGAGCCTATCAGAGGTTTTGGAAGATGAAACCGGTCAGGCGGTCAGACTGGATCCTTGTGGCCGATGCCGACGAGTTTTTGAACATTCATGCCGGGGACGGCAGCCTTGCGGCGCTTTTTGCCGGGCTCAAGGCGCGCGGGGCAGGCGATGCCGACGTGCTCTCGGCCACATGGCGGGTTTTTGGCAATGGCGGCGTGACCCAATTTGAAGATGAGCCCATCATCGCGCAATTCACCCGCTCTGCCCCGCCCGGGCCGCAGCGCATTCAGCGCTACACCGCGTTCAAGACCATGTTCCGGCCGCACGGTGTGCGGCGGCTGAGCGTGCATCGGCCCAAATACGCGCCGCGCTTTCGCGATGGGACGGCGCCGCTCAAATGGGTGAATGGCTCGGGCGAGGAGATGCCCGCACAATACATCACGCAGGGCTGGCGCTCTCACCCCGGCAGTTACGGGGACGCGCTTGTCACGATGAACCACTACATGATCAAAAGCTCTGAGGCGTTTTTGATGAAGCGCTATCGCGGCACCGCCAACAGCGCCGATCAGGATCGGATCGATTTTTCCTATTTTGAGACGTTCAATGCCAATCACGTGGAAAACGTCAGCATTCAGCGCCATCTGCCCGCCTTGCGCGCCGCGATTGAGGATTTGAAGGCACGTGTGCCCAAGCTGCGAGAGCTGCACCGTGAAAGCCTTGCCTGGCACCGCAAGCGGCTGGATGTGGCGCGGGCGGAAGTGGTGGCAGATCTGCCCGAGATTGCCCAGAAGCTAGGGTTGGTGGCGTGAGGATGGCGGCGACACGCGAGACCTTCCTGGCTGTGACCACGATGAAGAATGAGGCGCCCTTCATGCTCGAATGGGTCGCGCATAATCAGGCCATCGGGTATGACAGTTTCCTCATCTACACCAATGATTGCGATGACGGCACCGATGACATTGCGCGCAGGCTGGATGCGCTTGGGATCGCCAGTCACGTCGACAATAATGACCGCCCTGTGGGGCGCAAGGGCAGGCCCGCCTCGCCGCAGCGCCATGCGCTCCGGGGGGCCACGCGCCATGAGCGGTTCCAGGATGCGGATTGGGTGATCTGCTGTGACTGCGACGAGTTTATGAACCTGCGGACCGGCACCAGCCTGCCCGATCTGGTCAAGGCCAGCGGACCCGCCGATGCGATCTCGGTCTGTTGGAAGCTTTTTGGCAACGGGTTCCGGCGGCATTACGAAGATGTGCCCGTGATGGAGCAGTTCTTTCACGCAGCGCCCGAAGACGGCTGCACCAATTACCGCGGCGCGGGGCGCAAGACGCTGTTTCGCAACAATGGTGCATTTCACCGCATGGGCGTGCACCGGCCCAATGTCGATCCGGACCAGGCGCCGGATCCAGAAAACCCATATGCCCATGTCACCTGGCGCGATGCCGGTGGGCAAGCCTTTGATGGCGCGCGGGTCGGCTGGCGCAGTTGGCGGGGGTTTTCGCACGCATTTGCACGGATGCATCACTATGCCATTCGCAGCTGTGACAGCTTTCTGGTGAAGCGCGACCGGGGGCGGACAAATCACGTGCTGCTGGATCAGGGGCGGGACTATTTTGACGCCATGAACAGCAACCAGACCCGTGACGATACCATGATGCAACTGGTGCCGGGAATGCTCGAAGCGCGGGCCAAACTGCTGAGCGATCCGGTGCTGGGAGAGCTCCATGAGCACGGCGTGGCCTGGCACCGCGCCAAGATTGAAGACATAAAATCGCGCGCGGATTGGGGTGCATTTATCGACATGGTCTATAGCCACCCCGGTGTCGCAACCCGCACCAAGAAAGAGCGATTGGCAGACGCAGAGGCGGCGAAAAGCTGAGATGAGCACGCTTTCCGAGATCTTGCCTAATTATCAAAGCCGTCGGCATCTGCTGCAGAATGTGCACCTGCCGGCCAAGGCCTATGGCGGCCCGAATTTTCTTTACATGAAGACCCACAAGGCGGCGTGCACCAATGTGCTGACCTTGCTGATCACGCAGATGCACGCGGCGCTGTCCTCGGATGCCGCGCTGGAGATCAGCATGGAGGGCGTGCACAATCTGCCGACGGACTATCTGCGCGCGGGCGCGCGGGGGCTGGATTGGCCCACGGTCGAAGACGCGCTTTTTGGGCCCGAATGGTTTCGCTTCACCGTCATCCGCGAACCGCTCAGCCGCACCGTGTCGGCGTGGTCGGACAAGCTGCAGGGCAACACGCGGCAAAGGCGCGATCTCAACAAAGTGCTGGGCCGGGATCTGGAGACAGAGATCAGCCTGCCCGGGTTTCTCGACATCATTGCGCAGGACGAAGAGGCCCGGTTGATCGATCGGCACTGGCGGCCACAGCACCTGGAAATCAGCTATGGTCAGGTGCGCTATGATCTCATTGGGCGGGTGGAAGACATGCAGGCTGCACGGGCGCAGATCGTTGAGACGCTCTTTGGGCCGCGCGGCCACAAGGTGACGATCCTGGACACGCGAAAGCATCTGGGCCACACATCCTCAAGCCGCGCGGATCGTGAGGCGCTGACGGCGCAAGACAGGCGCAATGTCGAACGTGCTTTTGCCAGCGATTTTGACATGTATGAACGCGTGGCCAGCGCACCGGTGGCCTGATGCGGCAGCTTTGGATCCATATCGGAACGCCCAAGACCGGCTCCACCGCGCTGCAGCGGTATTCCTGGCAACGCAACAAATACCTCAACTCAAAGGGTGTGAGTTTCCTCGTGCGCCGCACGCGCGCCTCCTACAACGACATGGGCATCGCGCTCAGAGGGCACAATGTCGAAGATGCGGCCAAGATCGGAGAAGAGATCAAGGCGCGGATCGCGGGGAGTGACGCGGACAAACTGGTGATCAGCTCGGAAATGTTGACCGGAGGCGATCCGGGGATCTTGCGCGATGCGATCGCGATGGAGGAGACATTTGATACCAAGATCATCGCCTATTTCCGCCGCCAGGACCGCTATTTCGAAGGCAATTACAAACAAAAGATGAAAACCGGGAAAGTCGCGCCCGGCTTTGACAATTATCTGGCCAAGTTTGGCACAAATGCCGGGCAATATGGCCGGATCATCAAGATCTGGGAAAATGCCTTTCCCGAGGCAGAGTTCGTCTTTCGCCGGTTTGAACCCGCGCGCTTTCCAAAGGGCGATGTGATCCGCGATTTTCTGGGGCTCTTGGGCCTGGATATCGATGCCGATGACAAGCTGCCATCGGAGGAAACAGCCAACCCGACGCCGGATATCGACATGCTGGATCTCATGCAGATCGTGGTGCGGATGCCTGAATTGGACGCGCGCAGGGTGTTTCGCACCATGCCCGTGGCCGATCTGCCCCGGTTCAAAGGCCGGGCCATGAGCAATGCCCAGGCGCGGAACTTGTTGTCTCAGTTTGAGGCGGAAAATGAAGCTCTGCGCCAGCGATTTTTCCCCCACGACGATGTTCTCTTTGACAGCTCAGATCTCCATGGGCCCGAGCCCGCGATCGCGACGCCGTCGTTCACCGACGATCAGCGCCTGATGATTGAAGAGCTTCTGAAATCCATCGTGGTCAACGTCGGCAAAAAGGCGCGCTGAGCCCGGCGAGACTCGCCCGAAAGGGAGAGGCGAGCGCCTCAAACGAAAAGCCCCCGCAAATGCAGGGGCCTCTCACATCCATCGACACCACCTCAGCCCTGGCGGGCTTTGAACCGACGTTGGGTCTTGTTGATCACGTAGACGCGGCCTTTGCGGCGCACCACGCGGCAGTCGCGATGCCGGTTCTTCAGCGAACGCAGCGAGTTCTTGACCTTCATGGTCCTCTCCTCTTTGTCGCGGCGCGGGGCGTTTGCGTGCGCCTTGGGTTCTCGGGTGCCGCGCATATGACAGTCCGTGCGCGACAATTCATAATGGTGGGCGATACTAGGATCGAACTAGTGACCCCTTCGATGTCAACGAAGTGCTCTACCGCTG
>CAKZYL010000488.1 GCA_937884705.1 uncultured Roseovarius sp.
ATCGCCCGCGCCTTTGCGCTTTCACCTAAACTGCTGCTGCTGGATGAACCCTTTGGCATGCTCGACAGCCTCACCCGGTGGGAGCTGCAAGAGGTGCTGATGGAGGTCTGGTCGCGCACCAAGGTGACCGCGATCTGCGTCACCCATGACGTGGATGAGGCGATCTTGCTGGCCGACCGCGTGGTGATGATGACCAACGGCCCCCGCGCAACCATAGGCCAGATCACGAATGTGGACTTGCCGCGCCCGCGGACGCGCAAGGCGCTCCTGGAACACCCTGATTACTACAAATACCGCCAGGAGGTGCTCGACTTCCTCGAAGAATACGAGCATGGCGCCAAACCCAAAAAGCCCGCGCCAGCTTCGACGTCGAGCCCTGCCGCCGTGGCTGCGGAATAATCCGATGCCGCGCGAGAGACTGGTTATCATCGGGGCCGGCATGGCCGCCGGGCGGGTGCTTGATCACCTGACCGAGGCAGCACCCGAGCGATTTGAACTCACGCTCTTCAATGCCGAACCCCGCGGCAGCTACAACCGCATCATGCTCTCCCCCGTACTGGCTGGCGAGAAGACCTATGACGACATCGTCACCCACGATGCCGACTGGTACGCACATCGCTCGATCACCACCCGCTTTGGTGAACACGTGACACATATAGACCGCAAGACCAAAACCGTTCACGGCGCACGGGGGCCGGTGCTCTACGATACCCTGATCGTCGCCACCGGGTCAGAGCCTTTCATCATCCCGCTGCCGGGTCATGATCTCAAAGGCGTGATCGCCTATCGCGATCTGGAAGATACGATGACCATGGCGCACCTGCCCGAAGGTGCCAGTGCGGTGGTCATTGGCGGCGGGCTTTTGGGTCTTGAGGCCGCTGCAGGCATGGCCGCCCGCGGCATCGACGTCTCGGTGGTGCATCTCATGGATCATCTGATGGAACGTCAGCTCGATGCCGAAGCGGCCGCGCTCTTGCAGACCTCACTTGAGGCCAAAGGCATCAAAATTCACTGCAGCGCCCAGTCCGAGAGTGTTCTTGGAACGGATGGCCATGTCACCGGGCTGCGCCTCAAAGACGGCACAGAGCTGTCCTGCGATCTTTTGGTCATGGCGGTCGGCATCCGGCCTTCCGTGTCCATTGGCCAAACCGCGGGCCTCAAAACCGATCGTGCCATTCTGGTCGACGATCAAATGCGCACATCTGACCCGAACATCTTCGCGGTCGGCGAATGCGTGGAGCACAAGGGCACAACCTTTGGCCTTGTCGCGCCCCTGTTTGACCAGGCCAAGGTGGTCGCCCAAACACTGATCGGGCAAGAGGCCGCATTCGTGCAGAAAAGCCTCTCTACAAAGCTCAAGGTCACTGGCTGTGATCTCTTCTCCGCAGGCGATTTCGCGGACGCAGAGACCCGCGAAAACATCATCTACCGCGACCTGTCAGCCGGGATTTACAAGCGCCTCGTCATTGAAAACGGCCGCCTCATCGGCGCGGTCATGTATGGCGACACGAGCGATGGCGCCTGGTTTTTCTACCTCATCCAATCGGCCACGGACATCACCGGGCTGCGCGACACCTTGATCTTTGGCCCCGCCTATAATGAGGATGGAGGGCCACCCAAGGGCCCCCTCTCAGCCGTTGCAGCCTCGCCGCCTGAGGCCCGCTGCAACGGCCTGACCCAGCTGAGACGTGCCGCATGATGGACGGCAGCCCTCATGACATAAATCGGGCCACCCGCCGCTCCACCTGCGCCTATTGCGGCGTCGGATGTGGCGTGCTGCTCACGCCCGACGGCAATGGAGGTGTGCTGGTCAAAGGCGACCCGGATCATCCCGCCAATTTCGGCAAGCTCTGTTCCAAGGGATCAGCTTTGGGCGAGACGGTCGGTTTTGGCCACCGTCTCCGCACGCCTCTGGTCCATGGACGTGAAACCGAGTGGGATGACGCGCTGCAACTGGTCGCTGACCGCTTCAAGCAAACCGCAGAAGAGCACGGCCCAGACGCCGTCGCCTTCTATGTCTCCGGTCAGCTTTTGACAGAGGACTATTACGTCGCCAACAAGCTCATCAAAGGCTTCATCGGCACCGCCAATATCGATACCAACTCGCGCCTTTGCATGGCCTCCACCGTTGCTGGCCATAAACGCGCGTTTGGCACAGATACGGTGCCGGGCACCTATGAAGATCTCGACGAGGCGGATCTGGTGGTGCTGGTGGGCTCCAACCTCGCCTGGTGCCACCCGATCCTGCACCAGCGCGTGCTTGCCGCGAAAGCCAAGCGCGGCACCAAGATCATCGTGGTCGACCCACGCCGCACGGCAAGCTGCGACGGCGCCGATCTGCATCTCCCTCTGACCATCGGCAGCGATGTGGCGCTGTTCAATCATCTGCTGGCCGAGATCGTGGTGCGTGGCGCTGTCGATCAGGACTTCTTGCGAAACACCAACGGGTTCGATGCCGCAGTGGAGAGCGCCCAATCCAACGATCTGAGCGCAACCGGCCTTGACCCCGAAGATGTGTCCACGTTCTGCGACATGTGGATTGGCACCCAGAAGGTCGTCACCGTCTTCAGCCAGGGCGTCAACCAATCCACCTCGGGCGCGGACAAGGTCAATTCCATTCTCAATTGCCACCTCGCCACAGGCCGCATCGGCACCCCCGGCTGCGGGCCTATGTCGGGCACCGGACAGCCCAACGCCATGGGCGGGCGCGAAGTGGGCGGGTTGGCCAACATGCTGGCCTGCCATCTCGATCTCGAAAACACCGACCACCGCGCGGCCGTCAAATCCTTCTGGAATGCCCCTCAGATGCCCGACGCGGCAGGGCTCAAAGCCGTGGAAATGTTCCGCGCCGTGGGGGACGAGCGTATCAAAGCGCTCTGGATCATTCACACCAACCCGGCCGTGTCGATGCCCGAGGCAGACGCCGTGCGAGACGCCATCGCCGGATGCGATTCCGTCGTCGTGAGCGACATCACGAGCGCCACGGATACCGCGCGTCTGGCCCATGTCCTCCTGCCCGCCGCAGCCTGGGCGGAAAAAGACGGCACCGTCACCAATTCCGACCGCATCATCAGCCGCCAGCGCCCTGTGCTGGCCCCTTACGGCCAGTCGCGCCCCGATTGGGATATCCTCGCCGAGGTGGGCCGTCGCATGGGGTGGGAGGCGGAATTTGATTTTCAATCCCCCGCAGAGATTTTCCGCGAGCACGCAGCGCTTTCGGGCATTGCTGGCAAGTTCGGCAGAGACTTCGACATATCCGCGCTCGCCGACCTCTCGGAAACGGGCTACAACACCCTGGACCCAACCCGCTGGCCCGTCACCTCAAAACGCCGGGGCGGTCGCTTCTTCGCTGACGGCCAGTTCTTTCACTACGACGGCAAAGCCAAGCTGCTGCCGGTTGAGCACAGAGCCCCAGCAGCGAAAACCGGTCGCCGCTACCCCTTCCGATTGAACACAGGCCGCGTGCGCGATCAGTGGCACACGATGACACGCACAGGGCTGTCAGCGCGGCTCTCCTCCCATCTGGCCGAACCCTACCTCGATATGCACCCTCAGGATGCCGCGCATCTCTCGATTGAGGCAGCAGATCTGGTGGAGGTCAAAAGCCCCCATGGCATCTGCATCTTGCGCGCCCGCATGACGAATGACGTCACACCGGGTCAGGTCTTCGCGCCGATGCACTGGACAGGCGAAACCGCCCCGTCGGCGCGCATCGATGCCCTCGTGACCGGAGCGGTTGATCCGGTGTCAGGCCAACCTGAATCCAAGGCCTCTGTTGTCTCGGTGCAAAAACTGAGAGCCGCCTGGTACGGATTTGCCATCTCAACGCAGGTGCCCGAACCAAACTGCGATTACTGGGCTCTGGCCCGCACTGAGGCAGGCTACCGCATGGAACTCGCTGGACGCTCCGAACCCGCAGACTGGGACGCAACGGCGCGCGCGATGTTCCAACTGCCGCAGGCCCAAGTGACCTCCTTCACTGATCCGGCCCGCAACCTGCACCGCCTGGCCTTCCATCGCGAGGGCCGCCTTCTGGCCGCGATCTTCATCGCCCCAGAACCGGTGGCCGTGATGCGCGACTACCTTGCCACGCGCCCGGGCGAAGAGGTGGGCTCTGTCCTCATTGGCCGCACTCCCGCAGACGTGCCAGATCCCGGCCCCGTGCTCTGTTCATGCTTTGGCGTGGGCATCAACACGATTGCGCGTGCCGTGGAAGACCAAGGGCTGCTGAGCGTCGATGACATCGGCAGCGCGCTCCGGGCTGGCACAAATTGCGGCTCTTGCAAGCCCGAGCTCGCCCGCCTTCTCAAATCCCTCACCCTGCCTCAGGCTGCCCAATAAGGAGAGACCGCCATGAAAGCCTTTCCGATGTTCATCAAAACCACAGGCCGCCGCGTGATCATCGTGGGTGGCGGCGAACAGGCTGCTCAAAAGGCCCGTCTCATGCTGAAGACGGACGCCCAGATTGTCTTTGCTGCGCTCGAACTGGACGCCGAGATCGAAGGGCTTGTCGAGGATGGCCGCGCCACATGGTACAAAGGGGCGATCTCTGAGGAGTTCTTTGCAGGTGCCGCCATGGTCTTTGTCGCCACAGGGTGTTTTGCCATTGATGTCAGCGCCCATGCCATCGCCAAATCCGCGCGCTGCCCGGTCAATGTCGTCGACCAACCCGATCTGTGTGACATCACCACGCCCTCGCTGGTGGACCGCGATCCGGTCGTTGTCGCCATCGGCACGGAGGGCACATGCCCAGTGCTCGCCCGTCAGATCAAAACCCAGATTGAAGAGCAATTGCCGCAAAACCTCGGCGGGTTGGCCGCGCTAGCAGGCCGCTTGCGCGGGGCGGTGGCCAAACAGGTCGCACGCCGCAATCGCCGCAGTTTCTGGCGCTGGGTCTTCGCGGGCCCGCCTGCGCAGATGTGGCATCGCGGCGTCGAAGCGCATGCAGCCTCTGCCATCAAAGAGGCCATCGCCGCTGGTGGCACAATCGAAGAGGCCCATGGCGCTCTGGCGGTGCTCGATCCAGGATGCGGCGCGCGCGACCTGCAAACCTTGCGCGCCGTGCAGCGCCTGCAGGAGGCGGATGTAATCTTTTATGACCGCGCGCGCGACGAAGAGATCCTCGAACTGGCCCGCCGCGACGCCGAACGCGTGTGCCTGAGCCAAGTGCAAAATGACAGCCCGTGGAGCCAGGATTGGATGGCCGCCACGCTGATGAAAGAGCTCAAGCACGGACATAAGATCGTCTGGCTCACATCGCGAACCGAGCTGGCCCAAGGCGTCACAGAAAGATCAGGCGCAAAGGCCGAAATTGTACCGGGCCTCAGCACAGCCCCCGCCCGGCAGGAACGCGCGCGTCGCGCTGGCTGAACCATTTGCTTGACCGAAGGCGTGGATCGGGCAAAGGCTGATCCCATGCCCAATTTTGACCTTACCGAATACCACGCCCGCCAAGCCAAAGCCCAGGCCGCAATAGAGGGCGCGGGGCTGGATGCCATGCTCCTCTTCGCGCCCGAAAGCCACTACTGGCTGACCGGCTATGACACGTTCGGCTTTGCCATGTTCCAATGCATGGTGATGACGGCCAAGGGCGAGATCCACCTGCTCACCCGGATGCCAGATCTGCGCCAGGCGCAGCTGACATCGATGCTCTCAGATGATCAGATCCATGTCTGGCCACAATACGAAGGCTCCAACCCGGCAGAGCACCTTTTGGCGCTGCTTCAGGACATGGGCGTGGCTCAAGGCAAGTTGGGCTTCGAGTCCGACACATCAGGCCTCACGGATTTCAACGGCCAGCTGCTTCGGGGCGCGATGCCCCACCTTCTTGATCACTCAGACCTCTTCCGCGCCCTGCGCCGCGTAAAATCCCCCGCCGAGATCGAGATGCACCGCAAGGCCGCTAAGCTCTCAGATGACGCGATGGATGCCGGTCTTGCCAAAACCCGCGCGGGCGCGTTCGAAGGCGATATCCTCGCCGCGATGCAAGGCGCGGTGTTCGAGGGTGGCGGCGACTATGCGGGCAATGAGTTTATCCTCGGCTCCGGTCCGGGCGCGCTCTTGTGCAGATACTATTCAGGGCGCCGCTATCTCGAGACTCAGGATCAGATGACATGGGAATGGGCCGGCGCCTATGCCCGCTATCACGCCGCCATGATGCGCACTGTGGTCATCGGCTCGGCCTCGGACACACAAAAGCGCATGCACGCCGCCTCCGTCGAAGCGTTGGAAGCCTGCGAGGCCGCGATGACGCCCGGTGACCCCATGGGCAATGTCTATGCCGCGCATGCTAAGGTGTTTGACAAGCACGGTCTGCAGGACGCCCGGATGCAGGCCTGCGGCTACGCAATGGGCGCGGTCTACAATCCGATCTGGGTGGAATTCCCGATGTTCTACGAGGGCAACCCGCTGATCATGCAAGCCGGACAGGTCTTCTTCATGCACATGATCCTGATGGACAGCGACACAGGGCTCGCCATGTGCACAGGCCACTCGGTTCTGGTGACCGACACGGGCGTCGAGCGTCTGTCGCGCCAGCCTTTGGACCTACTGGTTAGGTAGCGCCAGAGCGCGTTCGTCCGGCCGTGGCGTAGCGATCTGCGCTAGGATGCGACGCACTTTATCCATCGGTCCCGCCGGAAAGTACAAGGATGTCCTGCAATAAGAATTTCGCCAGGCCCCCGTACGGCCTGACGAACGCGCGGCGGCCCAAGGGCCTTGATTCCGCGCGATAAGATCTCACCCGAGCATTCCGGTCGCATATGCCTTGCCCCAGCACGAAAACACCCCCATATCGTGCCCATGTTCAAGGTTCTGCCCATCGTCCTCATGCTGGCCTATGGCCTCGTGATGTACCGCTTCTCCGTTTGGCGGACGAAGCGCGAGCTTGATGAGCAGTCCACAGAGCTCGCCGATCCTCGCCTAACGACCATGCTTACCAAGATGGCCAAAGCGCTCGACGTGCCGCGCATCCGCGTCTTCATCTACGAGATTGACCCGGTGAACGGTCTCGCCGCACCAGACGGACGGATCTTCATTACCCGCGGGTTCTATCGCAAGTTCCAAAACGGCGAAGTCTCCGCAGAAGAGATGTCCTCCGTCATCGCCCACGAGTTGGGCCATGTCGCCTTGGGCCACGCGCGCAAACGGATGATCGACTTCTCGGGTCAAAACGCTCTTCGCGCCACGCTGGGTATGATCCTCTCGCGGTTCATACCCGGCATTGGCATCATGATCGCGAACGCGCTGACATCGCTCGTCGCGGCACGCATGTCGCGTGATGACGAGTACGAGGCGGACGAATACGCCGCCGCCCTCCTGATCAAGGCAGGCATCGGCACCGCGCCGCAAAAATCCCTCTTTGGAAAGCTCGAAGAGCTAACCCAATCGCGCGGCGGGGCCGTGCCAGCCTGGCTGATGAGCCATCCCAAAACGGGAGAGCGCATCGCGGCCATTGAAAAGCTAGAGGCCCGCTGGGGTCCAGCGCGAATGCCGAGCTCCTAGTCGCTCCCATCCGCCGCCAGTACAGGCTCTGGCACAAGCGCGGGCGTTACGCTAAACCGCGCGAACACTCTGCCCCAAGGAATATCCCAATGGCTCGCCATCTGATCACGTCAGCGATCCCGTATATCAACGGTATCAAGCATCTGGGCAATCTTGTCGGAAGTCAGCTTCCCGCAGATCTCTATGCCCGTTACCTGCGCGCACGGGGTCATGAGGTCATGTTTCTCTGCGCCACGGATGAGCACGGCACGCCTGCCGAACTGGCGGCGGCCAAGGCGGGCAAACCGGTGGATGAGTACTGCGCCGAGATGTGGCAGGTGCAAAAGGATCTCTCTGACGGGTTCCGGCTAAGCTTTGACCATTTTGGCCGCTCCTCCAGCCCGCGAAACCATGCCCTCACCCAGCATTTTGCGAACCGCTTAGCAGAGGCCGGCCTCATCACCGAAGTGGAAGAACAGCAGTTCTATTCCCACGCCGATGGCCGCTTCCTGCCCGACCGCTATGTCGAAGGCGAGTGCCCTGTGTGCGACTATGACAAGGCGCGCGGGGATCAGTGCGAAGAATGCACCAAGCCTCTTGACCCTACGGACCTGATCAAGCCGCGCTCTGCGATTTCAGGCTCCACCGATCTGGAACTGCGCAAGACACGGCATCT
>CAKZYL010000489.1 GCA_937884705.1 uncultured Roseovarius sp.
AACACGCAGTCTCTTATCTGGCGCGGCAAACTGCGCCCTGTGTGAAATAGAGGATAACATGCCCAAACGCACATCTTTGCAGACTGTCGCCAATGTCGAGGTTGCCAATGATATCGAAGAACTTGTGTCTGACAAACGCGCAGGCTGGCGCGCGACCGCCGCGACAGGACGCAGGCGGCAACGGCGTTATAAGAAACGACTGACCCACGAATTACTGCGTCATCTGGATGATGAAGAATAGGCCGACGGCAGCTTAAAACGTGCAGAAATGCGTATCATTATCTTCGCCTATGGCCCCTTCGAAATCTTCCGCCTCCGGGATGCGGCCAAACGCAATCTTACCGCCAACGTACCCGCCCGGCACCGCGTCATGCACCCCCAGTGACAAGGCTTTGCCACCAAACCGGGCGCGCATTTGGTCCATCATATCGCTGACTTTTTCCCACCGCGCACGATCATCCGCGTTGTCAGATAACATATCAAACATATCCGCAGTGAGATCAGCTTCGCTATCCAGCCCGTGCAGTATGACAGAGACCGCATGGGGACTGAATTTGATATGCGCGCGCGCCTCAGCCAACCCTTGCGCCAACGTGCGGCCAAAGCTGCGGTCATCGCGCGATGGCGCAAACTGCCCTCCCCAATGCCACCGCTGCGCCTGTGCGCTTTTCGCGCGTGTTGACCGCAAACGTTGACTACGAAGTGACAGCGACAGCTTTGACGCACGCAGGTTTGTGCGCCGCAGTCTGCGGGCGGCCCCTGCGAGCAATTGGCGGGCGCAGTCTTCTACTTTTTCAGGACCGCGCCAATCACGTGGTAGTACTCGGCTATGGCCAAACATGCGTTTGCGGGTCGCGGAACGTGGGGCATGCGTGCCATGTAGTTCCTGCGAAAACCGCTCACCCTCGACATTGCCCCAGATTGCACGCGCTTGTTTCGGCGCGAGGGCCCAAAGAGCGGGAAAGTCAGTGATCCCGGCTGCAGCCAACCGTGCGCGCATGCCGTCGCCGACACCGGGCAACTTTTCCAGCTTCAGATCGGCCAAGGCAGCAGGCAACATCGCCACGTCCAATACCAGCGTCCCATCAGGTTTCTGTCGCTCTGCTGCGATCTTCGCCAACAATTCAGTCGGGGCCATGCCAATTGAACAGGTCAGCACAGGGCTGAATTCTTGTAACAAAGCCGCCTTGATCTGCGCTGCCAAGGCCTGACGCTGCCGCCCTTCGCTGGGCAGTAATGCACAAACTACTTCGTCAATCGATCTGACGTGTTGAATGGGAACGACAGTTTCGATCACGGCAAGAATGCGTTTATGCAGTCGGACATAGACATCGGGACGTGCCACCACAAAAATCATATCGGGCACTAACACCCTTGCTTCTCGTGCAGGCATATTGGTTTTCACGCCAAGTGCCTTTGCTTCACGACTGACCGCGATACAGCCGGTATGGGCGGAATCAAGTGCGACGACCCCAATCGGTTTGCCCCGTAGCGCCGGATTAGAATGCTGCTCGGCAGAAGCAAAGAAGCTGTCAAAATCAAGGTATAGCCGTTCGGGAAGGCTGGTGTTGTCAGACATGTCCGGCCTCCTGTCAGGCGTTTTCTTACCGTTCATCTGGTGATCTAACATGAGACGCGTAAATGCCCAGAAACTCCTGCGTTGCCCCAGGTCCGATTGCGGCTACTTACCGAAGCTGACATGCGCCGCCACCGAGGACTCAACCGGATATGACTCTGACCAGCACAATTGAACTGCGCGACATGCTTTTGCCAACGAAGATCGGCACATATGGCCCTGATGATCCTGTGCCAGATCATCATCTTCTTGATCTCACACTGTCCGTTGCCGCAACACAGGTCCTCATCCCGGGCGACCGCATGGCGCATGTTTTCGACTACGACCCGTTGATCGCAGAAATTCTAACGCTGGCCAATACCGGGCACCGCGAAACACAGTAATGGCTGATCAGCCAAATCGTGCATCTGTGCGCGCAGTACAGCGACATCCGGGCCGCTGATGTCTATCTGCGGAAATTTCCGGTCCATCAGGACAGTGGCACACTTGGTGTCCGGCTCACCCTAAACAAGAACGATTTGGCAGAACTTCGCAACAGCCTGTGATGACTTGCGAAAGATAACTATCATACCTCACGTCTTTTACGATTGGACCTTGGCCTTGCGACCCTCTGCGCAGATCATTGGAACGTCATTTTAATCTAGACGATCAGGCCAACAGCCTTGCCCAGTCAATGTCTGATCCCGAGGCAACGGTTACATCGGCTGCTCTCAAATCGGTCTGCTGTGCAAAGGCCCCCGGCACGCCAACCACGCGCGCGCCCGCGGTCTTGGCAGCCGCAACCCCATCGACGTTATCTTCAATGACAATCGCGTTTTGTGCCTCAATCCCAAGGGCTTCGAACGCATGAATGTACGAATCCGGCTCAGGTTTTTCAGGCATACCAAGTCCACGATGTGTCATAATATCAAAATCTGGATGACCTTCTGTGACCAGCTTTTGGGCGATAATACGCACCGTGGCTTTCTCGGTCGTGGAGACAAATCCAGTTTTTAGGCCGTGTTCCTGCGCCGCCTTGAGGCCAAAGCCTACATACGAAAGGGGTTTGATGCTGTCAGACTGTAGTTTCTCAAGAAACCAAGTCGTTTTCGTCGCGTGAATAGCCGCCGCATCAACCTGCTCGTTGCGTTTATCTGCAAAGGCACTGATGCGTTTCGCACCACCTGATATTTTCAACATGTCTCGGTACGTCGGTAGGTCCCAATGCCAGTCTAAGTGATGCTGCGCAAAGGCGGCATGGAATGCATCATACTGCAGCCGCGACGTTTCAACGATCGTGCCAATCGAGCCGAAAAAGAGTGCCTTCACGAAGCTTGCGCCTTTCAAACTAAGAGAAATTCGTTTCGATTGTAGAAGTGGATCACAAGCAGTGAAATTCGACCCTCTCATCCAGAAATTTACGCAAAGTTGCCAAATAGAAGGATGCGTAGAAAACAGTGATCCGTACGAACAGGCTGGTTAACCGATCAGTTACCTACCACTTGAGGCATGATTTCATTTGTGAACACCATATGCTGACTGATCAGATCTGCCGTTCGGGCGTGGAGAGGCGGCATCATGGATCCATCTTTATCATTTGGTCCAGGATTCGCGGTATCTGTTTTTTGACTTTGAAAAACCCAGCGGTTGCATACGGCCAAATTGCTTCGTCCCACGGGCGCCGGTTTTCACAGAGCGTGATGCCACGTGCCATAAGGTGCGGCTCAGCTAAATTCAGCCAGTCGCGCAAAGGCCCGTAGGTCACGAATGGCGTAACAATTTGCATTGCCCCCGCCTTGGCCGCCCAGTCTGCCAAAATCGACGGTTCACCCGCTTTGAGATGCGTGATTTCTAAATGCGAACGCAACGCGGCATCGGCCAATGCACCCGTTTCAAAGGCACAAACGGCCTCTGACACAGGACGCGGTGACCGCAGATGATCTCATGACACTGTCGCCGCACCGCGCAGATCAAGGGCGGCAAACTCAAAATCCTCGATCAGGCAGTCTTCGTCCGTGATCAAAAGCACGGTTGGCACGTCGGGCAGTGCCGTGCGCACTTTGCGCAAGGGCAGCAACGTCGGGAGGCCATCTGGCTCTGATGCTTCCAATCCCTGCTCAACCTCCGCAAGGTCGCCATGTCCTGGGGTGAAACGACCATTGGTAAATGTCGTAATGTTCTGCGCACGTGCGGGGTAGGGCTTGCCACGGGTATGTAGCCCCGCTGCCCACGCCACCCCAGCGTGTTTGATGCAGCGTCCCCATCCAGCAAATGACGAAAGAAGAAATCAGCCCCAAGTCGCCAAGGCAGGCCAAGCGTAAGAATCCAGATCGATGCGAACCACATACGCGCATGATTGTGCAGATATCCTGTCTCAACCAATTCATGCGCCCACGCGTCGAAACAATCCAAACCCGTTTGACCGGTCTCTGCCAATGCTATGTCGCGCCGCAAATGGCGATCGCGTTCGAGGGAGAAGAGATCTGTGTTTAGCCCTTTGACATAGCTGTCCCAAACCTGCGGGCGTCGTTCCAGCCATCCTTTGTAGTAACCACGCCAGATCACTTCTTCGATGAACTTGCCAGCACCTTCGGGCCCGTGTGCATCTAGTGCCGCCGTCACCACCTCTGCTTCCGTAATCAACCTGCGACGGATGTAGGGTGATAACATCGACACGGCTTTGTGCCGGCCCGGACCGTAATCATAATTGCGGCCATTCTCGTATCGGTGACCCATTGCAGGAATAAAAGCCTGCATTGCGGCACGGCCAGCAGCCCGTGAGGGCACCATTTCAGTCATTGATCAGCATGCCGTCGATCAGCCGTGTAATCGCAGGCGATTGCGGTGGAGTGTTGGACCCAAAGGTCGCGACGACCGCACCACTTTCATCAATGAGCACTTTGTTGAAGTTCCAACGGGGTGTGAAACCCGTTTCAACTTTGAGCGACGCGTAGAACGGATGCGCATCTACCCCCTTCACGTGTGTGATCACCGTCATCGGCAAATCTATTCCGTACTGTAGTTCGCAAAAGTCTTTGACCTCTGCGTCGGTTGCGAGTTCTTGATTGAAGTCATCAGATGGCACAGCCAGAACGATAAGCCCTTGTGCGCGGTACGCATCGTAAAGGTCTTGAAGCCCGCGGTATTGTCGGGTGAAGGCGCATTGCGATGCTGTGTTCACAACAAGCACTGGCTGCCCAAGCCACTGGTCGATGGAAAGTGTGCCACCATCAATGGACTCAAATAAAGCGTTGGTTTCAAGCGCCGCTGTTTGAGTTCCTAAAAAAGTAAGTGCGCAGATAAAAAACCGCTTGATCATGAATGCCGCCCTTGTGCGATTGCTTTTTAGGTCACCAAATTTTCGAGTAACGCGTGATATCGGCGATGTCCTGCTTTGTATTCTTCGCAGATGTTTGCTTCTGATGTCCAAGGCGCATGTGTTGAAACTTTGATCCCTCTGTGCTTGTGGGAGCAGCCAAACCACCAAGTTGATTTAAACTGATCTGACAAATGCGCCTCTCGGTCTATGTGTATCCATTGTTTCCCTGTGATTACGTCTGAGGGCTTGGGTTGGATGCATTTAATGCGACGCTGGGCGGCGGGGTTGCAAAGCAGTGCAGCGTCGAAACTAGCCGAAACGATCATGCCGGACACAAGCGACGGATCGTTGCGCATGTCGCCAAAGAAGGCTTCCCAGATCTGAGCGTTGTTCCGTCGTGCGACGCCATGTGACTAAGAATTGAGGTTAAACGCCAAGGGTGCGGTAATTTGGTACATTGAGGAATGCATAGGTGCGCTAGCTCAAAGTAAGAAGAGACCTGTGTTTGGTGGGATGCGTGCTGGTCTACATCGGTATCACCAACACTGTTGAGCTTATCAATGTACTCGGACGCAACCTGCATAAAGGAACTTCATGACTTACGATATTGCGACCATTCGCGCCGATTTTCCGATCTTATCTCGGCAGGTAAATGACAAGCCATTGGTCTACCTCGATAATGGCGCATCTGCGCAAAAGCCACAGGTGGTA
>CAKZYL010000490.1 GCA_937884705.1 uncultured Roseovarius sp.
AGGTTATAGGGCGCGTACATCTCCTGCCACATCTCAAGCCCACCGCCGTGATGCAGCCAGCTGACGTAAGAGAGTGGATCACCCCCGAACGGCACAGACCCAAAGAGCGCCGCCGCCGGTTCCTTGCCCGCCGCATAGGCCGCATAGGACCACGCCGCATCAATGGCGCCCACGCCAACATTGTCGAAGATTTCGGTGGGCGGCGACAGCTCACCGGCCAGCAGATAGTCAAAGTCTACCGTGCCACCGGTCAGGGCCGTCACGTTTTCGACAAAGCGCTTCGCCGTCGGATCCAGCACCGGCAGGCCCGGAAACGCGCTTTGCAGCGTATAGCCGTCTGCCATTGCACTGGTCGTTGTGATGGCGGCCACAGCAGCCGCTGTCAGGATCGATTTCATGTGATGTCCTCCCATTTTAAATCAGCCCGGTGATCAACCCGGGAAAAACGATCAGAAGCGCCAGCACCAAAAGCTGGAGCAGGATGAACGGCAGAACGCCGCGGTAAATGTCTGTGGTGGCGATGTGATCCCCGATGGCACTGCGCAGGTAAAACAGTGAAAAGCCGAAGGGCGGCGTCAGAAACGAAGTCTGCAGATTGACGGCCACAAGAATGCCAAACCAGATCATGAGCTCCGGACCGGCAAGCCCGTTGCCAAAGTCGAGCCCGGCCACAATGGGCGCAAAAATGGGCATCAGGATCAGTGTAATCTCAAGCCAGTCGAGCACGAAGCCAAGCACGAAGATGGCCACCATCACCACCGTCAAAACGATGAATGGCCCATCGCCAAAGGCCATGATCCCCGCCTCGACCATGTCATCTCCGCCCACGCCCTTGAAGACGGCCGAAAAGCACGTGGCGCCAATCATCAAAAAGAGCACGGTTGAGGTCGTGATCACCGTTTGCCTGGCGGCTGTCATCAGCATGGCAAAGCTGAACTTGCCATAAAGAAGCGTGATCAAGACGGCCCCCAAGGCGCCAACGCCGCTGGCTTCTGTGGGGGTCGCAAACCCGCTGATGATTGAGCCAAGGACCGACAAAACTAGCACCAAGAGCGGGCCGAGATCCAAAAGAAGCCTCAGGGGCGATGTCTCCTCCTGCGTTGCAGCGCGCGGCAATCCTCGTGCCCGCCACAGCACGAAACCGCCATAGACCGCGACCAGCAAAAGCCCCGGCCCGATGGCGCCTGCGAACATGGACGGCACCGGCGTCTTGAGCTGATCGCCCAGAATGATCAGCATCACAGAGGGCGGGATGAGAATGGCCAGGGTGCCAGAGGCGGCGACAAGCCCCGCGCTCATGCGGTCGCCATAGCCCGCCTCGATCAAACGCGGCAAAGCCAGCAGCGACAAAAGCACGACCGAAGCCCCGACAATGCCGGACGATGCCGCCAGCAGGATGCCAATCACCAAAACGGAAAACCCCATGCCCGCCGCGCTGCCGCCCAAGGCACGCTGCGCCGCTTTGAGCGATCTTTCCGCCGTGCCCGACACCTCTAGGACCAGCCCCATGAAAATGAACATCGGGATCGCGACCAAAAGCCAGTTCGAGAGCACATTTGCATAGATCCGGCTCACCAGTAGATTAAAAAACGCCGTTGGCAGGTCAGAGACCAGAATGAAAATCGCCGCCGATCCGGCCAGCACCATGCCAACGCGGTAGCCCGCCAGAATGCCCGCCAGCGTGAGGATCGCCATGGCAAGGGGCAGGGCCATCTCGCTCATCGGATTTGCCGCACCAACCGGATCGTTTCAACCACGATGGCCAGCGCCAAAAGACCCAGCCCAAGCGGCAAGATGGCTTTGATGAGCCACAGGTCGTTTAACCCGCCAGAGGCTGATCCTTCATCTGAGGCCCAAGCCCGCATCATGAAATTCCACGCCGCAGGCAGCATCAAAACAAAGAAGGGGGCTGCAAACACCAAATTTCCCAAGCGGTTCACGCGCGCCTGCCCCCGAGTGGACAAGGTGTTGTAGATAAAATCGACCCGCACATGCCGCCCAAGCGCCCATACCAGCCCGACCGGCACCAACCCGATGATCACCAGCAGATGCCATTGCAGATCAAGCAGGGAATTCAGCGTGATCGCCTTGCCCAAGACCGGGTATTCGCGGTCAAACGCCACGATTGGATTGACGTCGAACGCGCTGAAGACGACCTGAAGCCCGATCGCACACATCAGAATGATCAAGGCCACAGACAGCAGCCAAAGTCCCAGTGATCGATGCTGTTTCAGAACGCAAATCCCTCAATTTGCTCCACATGGAACAATATAATTCCATCTGGAGCAATCTCTTTTTTTTCGCTAGCCTTTGGGCATGAAACTGATCGATATCCTCGACGCAACGCCATTCCCAATTGGCTACCGTCTCGCATTTCTCACCAATTTCTGGCGAGAGCCGATCCTGCGCAAGATGGAAAAGGACTTTGGGCTCATTCGGCCCGAACTGACGGTTTTGATGTGCCTGAGTTTCCAAAGCGACGTGCATGCCCGCGATATCTGTGAGGTCACCGAGCAGCCGTCAAACACGGTGAGCCGAGGCGTGTCATCCTTGGAAAGAAAGGGATTGATCACGCGGTCGCGCGACAAGATCGACACTCGCCGTCAGGTGCTCAATATCACGCCAGAGGGTCAAAAGCTCCATGACCAAATCATGGCCCTCTTCAAGGCAGGCGAAGACCGCATGTTGGCCACGTTGGATGCGGGTGAATTGGCGCAACTAGAAAAACTGCTCTCGAAAGTGGCGCGTGATGTGGAGGCCTGGCGCCTCTAAGCGTGTATGTTTCGGAGGATGTTTCCCTTACTGATCAGACAGGGAAAAATCCCGTTTGCGCGGGGCAGCAGATGGCGGGATCAGAGGCAAGTTAGGTCTTTTTATCGTTTTCTATGACTGCGCGTCTTCCAAGACTGCGATCATTTTAGAAAGTGTCGCGTGGATTTCTTTGAGGTCCAAGGCCAGCCCATAATTGTCGCGCTCGGACAGTCTCAATACCGCAAGACAAACCTCTTCTGAGCGGCGCATCAATTCGATTAGGTGCTGGCCTGCAGGGCCATGAGAACCTGCCAACCAGTTCTTTGCGGTGCGCTCTGACACGCCTGTCCATCGCATCGTGGTTTTGATGGCCTGATGCGATCCGCCAAGTTCGCGTTTCAACGCGGAGGCAATAGCCATTTGGTATGTTGGTCGATCGCGCTTCCAGTCGTCACCACTTGGAAAAGTCTTGCCCATCTTAGGAAACATTTTTCCGAACCTCTGCGTCTATCCTTTGGCCTCATGGAATCGCAGACAGTCCAACTGATCTGAACAAAGCGATGATGGAAAAGCGCGGTGTTTGAGTTTGAGTGACATTCAGAACCAGGGCCCAGAGGTTTCCAGGGTAGCGCCGCCTCGGCGCGCGGCTCAATACGTCCGCATGTCTACTGAGCACCAACGCTATTCGACCGAGAACCAATCGGATGCGATTGCGCACTATGCTGTGCAACGCGGGATCGAGATCGTCCGCACCTATTCGGATGAGGGCAAGAGCGGCCTTAGGATCCAGGGCCGCGATGGGCTCAAGCAGCTCATCGACGATATTCAATCCAGCCGCGCGGAGTACGAGGCCGTGCTGGTGTACGACATCAGCCGTTGGGGCCGGTTTCAGGATGCGGACGAAAGCGCCTATTACGAATACATCTGCAAGCGCGCCGGGATCTCGGTCATCTACTGTGCCGAGCAGTTTGAGAACGATGGCAGCCCAGTCTCCACGATCGTTAAAGGCGTAAAGCGCGCCATGGCAGGTGAATACAGCCGCGAGCTCTCGCAGAAGGTCTTCACAGGCCAATGCCGCCTGATCGAGCTCGGCTATCGCCAAGGCGGTCCGCCTGGCTTTGGCCTGCGACGCATGCTGATAGACGAGCACAGAATGGCGAAAGGCATCCTGGAGCGCGGCGAGCACAAGAGCATTCAGACGGATCGCGTCACCCTTGTCCCGGGCCCAGCAGAAGAGATCGCCATCGTGCAAGAGATCTTCCAAGCCTTCGTGGAAGATCGAAAACCCGAGACCGAAATTGCCGAGGCTTTGAATGCCCGCGGCATTCTAACGGACCTTGACCGCGCCTGGACCCGCGGGACCGTCCATCAAATTCTGATCAACGAGAAATACATCGGCAACAATGTCTGGAATCGCAGCTCCTTCAAACTGAAAAAGCGACGGGTCCAAAACGATCCCAACACCTGGGTGCGAGCCGAGGGCGCTTTCGAGGGGATCGTCGATCTTGATCTCTTTGCCGCCGCAAACGCCATCATCAATGCGCGATCGAGCAAGCTCACCGACGACGAAATGCTCGAGGGTTTGAAAGAGGTCTTCGAGGCTCAGGGCTTTCTCTCCGGCCTCGTCATAGATGAAGCCGAAGCGCTGCCTTCTAGCGGCGCGTATCGAGCACGTTTTGGAAGCCTGCTGCGCGCCTACCGGCTCGTTGGGTTCAAGCCGGATCGTGATTACAGATACATTGAGATCAATCGTCGCCTGCGCGAGCTTCATCCGGATGTTGTCACCGAGACGATTGCCGGCATAGAAGCTTCTGGCGGCAAAGTAGAACGGCATCGCCAAACAGATCTGCTCACCATCAACGGCGAATTCACCGCATCTCTTGTCATCGTCCGATGCAGCGAAACCAATGCGGGGTCTCTGCGGTGGAACATCCGCTTCGACACGAGCCTCAAGCCCGACATCACGATCGCCGTGCGCATGGATCGGTCAAACCAACGGCCGCTTGACTACTATGTGCTCCCAAGCCTCGACATGACCCTTCCCCGCATCCGCCTGGCCGAGCACAACGGCTTGTCGCTCGATGCGTATCGCTTCGAGACGCTGGACCCACTGTTCCACATGGCGGTTCACGTCCCTGTTCCGGAGGTGGCCTGATGGCAGACCCGCAACCCCAAACCGCCGCATTGATCCCGATGGATCGCATCACCGTGGTGAACCCTCGCGTGCGGAACCCAAAAGCCTTCAGAGAGATCGTCGACAATATCGCCGAGCTTGGGCTGAAACGGCCGATCACCGTCGCGGCCCGCAAGAGCGAGGATGGATTGAGATTTGATCTGGTCTGCGGCCAGGGCAGGCTTGAGGCCTACCGCGAACTTGGACAAACCGAAATTCCCGCAATCGTGATCGACGCAAGTCACGAAGACTGTTTGGTGATGAGCCTCGTCGAGAACCTGGCGCGCCGTCAGCATCGGGCCTTGGACCTTTTGCGCGATATCAAAAGGTTGAAGGAACGGGGGTACTCGGCGCCAGAGATTGCACGCAAGACCCAGCTTTCCCTTAAATACGTCGGAGGCGTTCTGAGGCTGCTTGAAAGCGGCGAGAACAGACTGTTACGGGCCGTTGAAAGCGGAAAGCTTCCGGTCAGTGTCGCGGTCGATATCGCAGAGGCAAAAGACACGGACGTTCAAGATATTCTGCACCAGGCCTATGAAACCAATCAGTTGCGCGGCGGGAAACTCATGGCTGCCAAGCGACTGGTCCAAGCGCGGCTGCAATATGGAAAAGGTGCTCCAAGCGTCGACCGAAAGTCGCGGCGATCGTTATCTGTCGAAAGCTTGATCCGAACCTATCAGAACGATGTCGAGAAAAAGCAGGTCTTGCTGCGAAAAGCGACGGCGACACGAAACGAATTGATGTTCATCACCGAAGCCCTGCGCAAACTCCTGAATGACGAAAACTTTGTCACGCTTCTCAGGGCCGAAGGTTTGGCGACAATCCCAAAGAACCTCACTGACCGCCTGGCGGCGCAAAGGGGAGAAACCTGATGGCGCGATCGCGACGCTCCGGATCGATTAACATGGCCTTCGAGAAAGACCTCATTCAGGTGCCTATTGAGCAGATCTGCCCGCTATACGCCATTCGGAAAGAAACCAAGGATACGGTGAAGTACCGCCAGGTCGTCGCGTCCATCAAAGACGTCGGGCTTGTCGAGCCTCTCGTCGTTGTGCGCGAACAATCCGACCCAGAAAAATACATACTGCTTGATGGACACATTCGCCTTGCGATCCTGTCCGACCTTGGCGAGCAGAATGCGCCATGTCAGATTTCGACGGACGACGAAGCTTTCACCTATAACAAGCGCATCAGTCGCCTTGCCACCATTCAAGAACACAAGATGATCCTAAGGGCGCTCAAGCGTGGCGTGCCAGAGGAGCGGCTGGCGCGAGCCCTCAACGTGAATGTCAAATCACTGCAGGACAAGAAGCGGCTGCTCGATGGGATCTGCCCCGAAGCAGCAGAACTTCTGAAGGATAAACAGGTTGCTCAGACAGGGTTTCAGATCCTCAAGAAGATGATGCCGATGCGTCAGATCGAGGCGGCAGAGCTGATGGTGACAATGAACAAGTACACTGTGAGCTATGCCCGCTCTCTTTTGGCTGCAACACCCGCCAGCCGGTTAAAGGATCCCGAGACGCCGAAGGCGATAAAGGGAATGTCGCGGCAGCAGCTGGAGCTCATGGAGCGTGAATCAGCAAACCTTGAGCGAGAGTTACGCTTGGTTGAAAACACCTATGGCCGCGATCATCTCGATCTCGTTCTCGCGCGTGGTTACGTCTCAAAACTGATCACCAGTGCACGCATCACGCGGTATCTCGAGAAGTATCACTCAGAGTTTCTGCCTGAGTTCGAGAAGATCAAAGAGACAAAGGCTTAGGTCTCGTGATCTGAGCACTGCCGCCATTTTCAGCAAAGCTGCTTTTGGGAACCCGGACCCCTAAGATGCATGTTACCCGTGGAAGACGCCGCCCGGCGGGGCCTCTTAAGAGCGGCCTTGGGGATGCTGACGATCCTGCACGTGGCGGCCAAGCCGGAATTATCCGTTTGGCATCGTCGGGGAATATTTTCCGCAGACGTGGCGATCGCCGCAAGGTGCGGTTCCAGAATTTTAGAAGCCTATGAGAATGGATGTGCGTCGTCGTGGGTCCCAAGGGCCTAAAGGCTTGGATCATTCTTTGACTGCGTCTAGCCTTGCGGCATGGGACAGGTGACATCTCTTTTTGCCCGAAAGGTCGTTAGTGTCGCGGGTGATGCGATCCATGCCAAGTCTGTCCTGGCATCGGTCGGTCTGGATGTGGACGGGGAATGGGACCCCAAGCACATGCTCGAAGAAGATGACTATTACGGCATGATCGAGTTGATGTCGGAGCAGATGGACATAACACCCCTGCCACTCATCGTGGGAGAGGCGATGCGTCCAGACGAATACGGGGCCCTTGGCCTCGCCTGGAAAGCCGCCCCAAATTTGCTTGGCTCATTTTCTCGTGTGGAAAGGTATTGGCGCCTATGGACCAGTTTTTCTCAGTATGAGCTTGTCGATACCGACGAAGGCACGTTGTTCGTAGAGCACCGAGCCGGTGTTCGGCGGCTCGGCATGCGCATCTCGATCGAGGCTGACTTAGCAAGTGGCGTATCCCTCAGCCGTCAGGTGTCGCCTCGGGGTTTCGCGCCGCTGGAAGTTTATTTTAGGCACGCAGCTCCCGGGACAACTGAACACCATGAAGCGTATTTTGGCTGTCCGGTTCACTTCGAGGCAGACATGGATGCGATGCTCCTTTCGCGCCAATCTCTGATTGAGCCCAACCTGTTGGGAGACGAAGGTATCACGCAGTTTCTCGTCTCGCACCTGGACGTTGAGCTTGCTGAGATAGACGATGCACCACCGCTCAAGGCAAAGACCAAGGGCGAGATTGCGCGCGCGCTCAGCGAAGGCCTGCCGAAGATGTCAGACATTGCACTCAGTTTGGGGCTCAGTGCCCGTTCATTGCACCGCCGTCTCGCCGAACAAGGGCTGAGTTTTCACACGTTGACCGAAGAGACCCGTCAAGACATCGCGGTCAACATGTTGCGCGAGGATCAATATGCCTTGTCGGAGATTGCGTTCCTCACCGGGTATTCAGAGCAAAGCGCCTTCAACCGGGCCTTCAAGAGATGGACGGGTTCGACACCGGCCAATTACCGCAAGACACTGAAGTAAAATCGCTTTGGCAGGTGCTGTCAAAACTCTGGCCGCAAAGGTCAATCGTTCTCGTCAACCCGCCTCTAACGTGTCGTTGCACATGAAATTCACCGATTGAAGGAGAGAAAAATGACCGCACTACTCGTTGCGCGTTTTGACGTTAAAAATGCCGAGAAAATGGAAGCTTATGCCTCTGCCGCAGGCCCAACCGTGTCAGCGCACGGTGGGGAATTTGTGGCGATGGGCCAAAATGTCGGAGCTCTTGTGGGCGAAGACGACAAACAGGGCGTTGCCATGGTGCGTTTCCCGGATGTCTTATCAGCGAAGACCTGGTTTTCCTCGCCAGAGTACATGGCCTGTAAATCCCTTCGGGAGGCAGCCGCAGATATGCAGTTCACGCTCTATCAAACTGAATAACCACACCATTTAGAAATGAAAGACTTTGGCTGCGTTGGGTAAACCAGCGCCGCTATTTTGCGCTGTATTGCCCAATTCAGGACCCGGTTGGCTTCGAATGTCAAAACCATGGCATCTGCGGTCAAGACCTGCACCCACCGGTCTTTCTAAACCTTGCTCATCACTTTGAAACAAGGAGCAAGACAATGTCCATCCAACCTATCCTCGTCATCGGCGCAACTGGCAAAACTGGCGCACGCGTCGCGGCAAAGCTTGAGCGCAAAGGTCTGCCTATTCGCCGTGGTGCGCGGCGCTCGGAAACCCCATTCGACTGGGACGATCCGCAAACCTGGGCCCCCATTCTGCGCGGCGTCTCGAAAGCCTACGTGACCTATTTTCCCGATTTGGCGTTTCCAGGCGCGGTGGAAAAACTTGAAGCATTCACGAACGTCGCCAAAGACGCAGTGCTTGAACACATGGTGCTGCTCTCGGGCCGGGGTGAGCATTTCGCAGGCTTGGGCGAAGAGGTGGTCCGCAATTCCGGGCTTGGCTTTACCATTGTGCGCTCTGCATGGTTTGCGCAAAATTTCAGCGAAGGCTACTTGCGCGATCCAATCCTTGGTGGCGTGCTGCCGATGCCGGGTGGCGAAGTTGCCGAGCCCATCATCGATATTGACGACATTGCCGATGTGGTGGTCGCGGCGCTGACCGAAGACGGGCATATGGGAGAGCGCTACGAGGTCACGGGTCCGCGTCTCATGACATTCGCAGAGATGGCTGACGTGCTGTCGAACGCGTTGGGTCGGCCAATCCAGCATGTCCCGATCACTTTTGAAGACTTCCACGCGAATGTCGCGGCGGCAGGCGATGAATTTGTGGCCGATGTCTTCACCAAGATTGCCCGCGAAACGCTGGACGGTCGCAACGCGCATATCGCCGACGGTGTCGAGCGTGCGTTGGGCCGTAAACCCCGCGATTTTGCCCAGTTTGCACAATCCGCAATGACTGCAGGCGCCTGGTCTAGCGCGGCCTGATCGACCCAAAGCCAAACGGCGGGAGGTACATCCCGCCGCCAAACCCATTTCGGAGCGAATAAAATGTCGACTGTTTTCTTCTTTCTTATCCAACTCACAATTCTGGCGTATGCCTTTGTCGGAGGTGTGTTCCTCGCGTTCTCCGACTTTGTAATGCGCTCGCTTGCATCAATGGGTGGTCATGGTGGGGTCGAAGCCATGCAGGTGATCAACCGCGAGGTGTTTCGCTGGGTCTTCATGCTGCTCTTTCTCGGTATGGCACCTGTTTCACTGGCTATTGCAGCTTACGGTATCTTTGGGCTCTATGGTCCGGCGGGGATGCTGATCATGTTCGCCGGATTGGTCTATTTGATCGGCTGTTTTGGTGTCACCGTGTTTTGCAACGTCCCCATGAATGAGGCGTTGGCGGGCATGGATGTGTCCAACGAGGCCACACGAGACTATTGGCTCAAGACATATGTGCCCCGCTGGACGTTCTGGAACTCTGTCCGAACCATTGCTTGTGCCGTCGCTGCTGCGTCGCTGCTATTCGGATTGCTTTGGCTCATCCAGGACCAAATCCGCACTGCGTAATGCATTGTTAGATCTTGCTTTGCCTTTTCCGATAAGGGCCGTCTGGGAAGACGGCCCTTATCGGTCGGCAGAGGCGTTTGTGGACTGCTCCAATAAACCCATGCGCGCCGTACTGGGCCATTTCGACAGCACCTGCAGCAGGAGCGGCGCCAGCTTGCACTACCACATGCCATTGTGACGGATTTTGAATTACATATTTACATATAGCTTTCTAACTATGTAAAAAGCGTCTCATGACAGATCGCTTGGATCAATCAAAGGCGCTGGCGAGTGATGCACGGCTTTCCATTATGGAATGGCTGTCGCAGCCTGACGCCCATTTTTCAAAGCAGGTAACCGGCAAACCATCCGAAATCGGCGTGTGCGTCACTCTGATCACAGAACGGCTGAACATGGCCCAGCCAACCGTCAGCCGACATTTGGAATTGCTGCGGCGCGCGGGGTTTCTGTCAGTTCACAAAATCGGTCGGTGGTCATTCTTCAAACGCGACGAGGCGGCAATCTCAGACTACAAGGCGTGGATCAATGACCATCTTTGAAGACGCAGATCAAATGCTTCTTCCGGGGTTCAAGCGGCAGTTTGTTGATATCGACGGACAGTGCATTCTGACCCTCTCGGCCGGCAGTGGCCCCGCGGTCTTGATGTTGCATGGCGATCCGCAAACGCATCTGTGCTGGCATCATCTCGCACCCGCGCTGACAAAAGACTTTACCGTTGTCCTCACTGATATTCGCGGCCGGGGTGAGACGCATAAACCGGCGCATGACGCCCAGGAAAACGCCTACACCAAGCGCGCCATGGCCAAGGAACAGCTCGCTGTGATGCGTGCTCTGGGGCATGAAAGATTTGCCCTCATTGCACATGACCGAGGCGCTCGTGTGGCCAGACGACTGACACTAGATCACCCAGACGCTGTCGGCCAACTCATTGTCATGGATATCATCCCGGAGCTTGATTTCTACGAGGCATCCAACGCACGGATCGCGCAGGACTATTTTTATTTTTCGTTCCTCACTCAGGATCATCCGATACCCGAACGCCTCATCGCGGGCGATCCGGAAGGTTTCTTGCGGTTAATCCTGAACGGGCTGTCGGATGCGCAGGTTGCCTACGATCCTCTGGCCCTCTCTGCCTACATGGCGGCGAACACGACGCCAAAAGCCATCACCGCCATGTGCGAGTGTTTCAGAGCGGGGTTTCACATTGACCTCAGACACGATGCTGAGGATCGCAAAAATGGACGAAAGATCACCTGTCCGACGCTTGTGATGTGGGGCGAAAAGGGTGTGGTGGGCAAGCATTTCGACGTGGAAAACGTATGGCGCGGGTGGTGTACGGATCCCAGTTTCGCGCCAATGCCAAGCGGGCATTTCATTCCAGAAGAAGCGCCGGAAAACGCTTTGAGCGCAATCGTTGCGTTTCTGATGCCTCAGCCCGTCAAACAGGCCCGCACGGGCGGCGCGCCAAACACGCGGGCGACGACTGGATCGTGTTCTTAGCTCCACCGCCGCCATGCTTGATTTGTGCCAGCCCGGCTTCGGTCAAGGGGAGGATCAGATCTTCACCAACGACCGGAGACAAACCAGGGCCACTAGTCAGGACGTGTTCGCGATTGTCCGGAAAAAAGAAAACGTCAACGGCCTTTGCTAGGTGCTGTTCAAGGATACCCTCGGCGTCGCCAACAGAAAAATGAAACGATCCTTCGACGACCACGTGATAGGCGAGCACCTGTCTCGGGATAGTCATGAAGGGCGTCAATCAACCTCTGTGACATGCGCCGTAATGGTCTAAGGCGACGTGAATTCGGCTTGCAAGAACGCCGCGCTTGTCAGGTCCAGTGATTTGACAATGTCGGTCAATGGATCTTGTGTCATCGAACGCCCGTGTTGCCCGCTCAGGTTTTCTAAGTTTGCACGACATTCGACATCCGCGTCTAGAAATGGAAAGACACAACGACGAAATCAGCCAGCGCTTTGAGTTGAAAAGCAGCTTTAATGCAGGGGGTCAGCCGGTCGCCTGCCATCGCGATCAAGCGCCGTTCACTTTCACGCCGAAATAGGGCCCCATTCTGAGCGTGCGGCGTTTGAATGGCTCCGGCTGTGACCGGGCGATCAAAGACAGAATGGTAGGCATGTCGGTTGAGCCGCGTCGTTCAATCTGGCCCTCTGACAGGTGGGAGAGAGGGCCGCTTGGGATCATTTGCACACCGGGTAGGCTATCCAAAAAACGCGCGCCCTTCACCGCTGGCAAGCGGTCGGCATGCATGAAGGCGATGGTTTTGCCGACTGCCGCCAGGGTGACAAGGCCGCTGCAATCATGCGGAACATCCGGATCTGTCGCTGCAAACTGTGAGATGTTCGCAAAGAGCGCCCGCGCGCGACCAGCCAATTGGCTTAGATGCGATTGACGCGATGACAGGGCTGCCCAGATGGGTCGGTACAAGACGCGCAGGTCCTGTAGGGCAACGGTTTGCATCAACATCACGCGTTTTCCTCTTTCTGCGCGGTAGATCGACGGACCGATTTGGGAAGAAACCGCATCGGGTCATCGACCTGCCGGGCGAGGACAGGGTCTTTAAATTTCGAAAGCCTTGCCTGCAGCTTTCCGGTTTCAAACTCTCTGAGGACCTCCGTGGCACAGCCCACCAAATCGCCGTCACCAAGCGGCCCAATATTGCCGCTGATTACGAAGGGCGCTTGCCTTTCATGTTCGGCACGAAGCTGCAACCAGCAGCTTGATGGTCATGGCATTTGCGCTGGCCGTTTTTTGTGAGATCGCCCGAAGGGAACGGCCGTTCTGGTTGTCATAAGCCTGCCGGATCATAGTTGTCCGCTAAGAAGCGAACGAACAGAAGTGCGAGGCTTTCGCGACGCGATTTGTCTGGCCAGACAGCATAAAAACCCAATGGTTTAAGGTGCCAATCCGGCAAAAGCTCTACGAGCGTTCCAGTGTCTATGCCTCGTTGGGCGACGTGATTGGGCATTGCTGTCACGCCCAAATTTTGCACGGCAAACGTGTACATTGCATCCACACTGTCGACACGAAGATGCGAATTGCCTTTGACGCTTGCGGTTTCGTCATTTCGGGCAAACTCAATTGTGTCTTGGCGTTGGTCGTAGCCAATCCAATCCCAGTTTTCGAGATCCTGAGGCCGAGTGGGTTTGGTCCTCGCCGCGGCGTAGTCTCTTCCCGCCACCAGCATTCTGCCTTCTTCGCCCAATTTTCGGGACATCATTGCGCTGTCATCCAACCAACCCACACGGATGTTCACATCGAACCCGGCTTCGATCAATCCGACGGGCCGGTCGGAGAAGTTAACCGACAGAACGACAAGCGGATGCTCTCTAGCAAATTCTCCAATGGCGCGCGCCAGACCAGAGGAAGACATAAACGCGGGGACAGAGACCTTGAGCGCGCCGACAGGTTCAATGGAGAGCGCGTTGAGATCGTTGAGCCCGGCCTCGGCGCTGCGGATCATATCGACGACGCGAGAGTGGAAAATCCGGCCTTCGCTGGTCAGCGCGATCTTTCGCGTCGATCGGTTCAGCAGTGTTACACCAAGATATGTCTCCAGATCAGAAGTGGTCTCAGACACCCGCGAGGGGGCAACGCCGAGCGCGCGCGCAGCGGCCCGAAACGACCCTTCATCGACCACCCGGGCGAACACGGCCATATGTCGGAGATATTCGATCATTAGTCCGTTTATCGGAATTATCATTTCTAAAATCAATATATTTTGGAACAATATGCTCTTAATTACAGTCCCCTCGTGGCTGGCGAGCTCACGGCATGTGCTGCTGACCTGACGCCGCTCTGACCAGACGAGGAGAAGACAATGAATTTCCCAAAACGACTGACATCCGCTGCTGCGGCGGCTTTGATCGCCACTGCGACATCCGTTGCCGCGGGCGACAAAGAGACTGTGGCCGTGTTTTATGAATTGCTGAGCAATCCAGGCTCTGCCGAGCTCGCGGCGGAATTCCAAGACGTCACGCTCGAAAGCTGGGAGAGCATCGGCAATTACACAGGTGAGAACAAAACCCGCGAGGCGTTTCTGGGCCAAATGGGCGGGTTCGCGCAACTGATGCCTGACTTGGATTGGGACGTCCAGGCGATGCATCAGGATGGCAATTTCATCACCGTGCGTAGCCGCGCGACCGGTACGCCTGTTGCGCCGTTCTTTGGCGTCGACGGTGAAGGCCTTAGCTTCGACATCCTGACCATCGACATTCATGAGTTGGAAGACGGCAAGATTGCACGGACCTATCACGTGGAAGACTGGGCCACTGCGTTGCAACAGCTGGCCGGCAATTGAGACAGGAGGCCCCTGAGATGGACCGTAGAACGATACTCAAAACCACCGTGGCGAGCGCGCTTTTGGCGATGCTTGGCACACATGCAGGAGCGCAGGACATGGACGCGAAAAGCCAGGCCTCTTTTGACACAGTGATGGCCTTCATGGGGGCCATGGGCAGCGGCGATATGGACGCGATGGACAAGCTGATGGCCGATGACATGGTGTGGCACAACGAAGGTGACACCAGCCTTCCGTGGATCGGCGAAACGGTCGGGAAGGAGAACATCTTTGAATTCCTAGGTGTTTTCTCATCCAATCTTCAGGTGACTGAGTGGGAGAACGAAGATGCTTTTGCTTCAGGCGATACCGTCGCGGTTTTCGGACGCATGAACGGGATCACGACCCATTCTGGTCAGGAAACCGGTGAATTCACCTTCGCCCTGCGCGCCAAAGTGCGGGATGGCCAGGTCGTGCTTTGGAACTGGCTCGAAGACAGCTTTGCTTTGAGCCAAGCCTACCACGGCAAGTGAATTAAGTGAGCGGCCTGTCTCTGGCGGGTCGCTCCCCAACAAGGAGAGAATACATGGGAAACGGATTGGACAATGTCCGCCGCATCTATCTGGAGGGGATTGCGGGGGGTAACGCGCGTGAGGCAGTGATGAAATACACGGGCCATCGCTACACACAGCACTCCACCGGCGTTGGCGACGGCGCGGAAGGGTTTCTGACATTCTTTGAGCCCTTTGTTGAGCGCAATCCGAAGCGCGATATCGAGATTGTCCGCATTCTCGAAGATGGGCGCTGGGTCTTTTGCAATGCCTATCAATCGCTCAATGATGGTGCTGCGCAGTGGGTGACGATGGATATGTTTTACACCGATGCCGACGGTTTGATTCTGGAGCATTGGGACACCATTGCGCCCTATGTGGCCGCGACGGCATCGGGCGAAGACATGGTGCGCGGGGCGACAGAGGTGGACAGCGCGGCTGATACGCAAGCCAGCAAGGATCTTGTTCTCGAATACACCAAACAGGTGCTGCAAGAAGGCAATCACGGCAAGCTTGGCGATTTTATCGCTCCGGATCTGATCCAACGCGCCCCCAATATTGCGGCCGGACGTGTGGGGCTTGAGGCCTGGCTCACGTCTGACGATGCTGGCAGCTACGAAATGATGTTTCAGCTCATTGGACAGGGCGACCTCGTCGTGACTTATGGAAAACGCCATGCCCGCAGCAAGGACATCGCCGTCTTTGACCTCTACCGCGTTGCGGATGCCCTCATCGTCGAACACTGGATGAATGAGGAAGAGATTGGCCCGCGTGAGACCTGGGGGAATTCCGGGAAATTTTAGCGCGGCAGACGGGAGCACTGACAAGCAGTTTTTGTGGATATCAAAAAAAGCAGCGCGCAGAGCCTCTGGTCGGCTCGGTAAGAGGCTTCTGACAGTGAAAGATGCCTTTTATCTGACGCCTAATATGATCCGGGTCTTTTTTGCCGGCCCGGAT
>CAKZYL010000491.1 GCA_937884705.1 uncultured Roseovarius sp.
CCCATCATCGCGCTGCTGGGCCTTCTGGGCATGCTGGCAGGTGAAGCCGCGGTGCAGTGGATCCGCGGACATTCCGATGTCGTGGCCCATGCCCTGCACATGAAGTCATTCGCTGTTTCAACCGACACGGCGGCGGATCCGTCCAAACCCTCTCAAACCTGATCAAAAGGAGTAAAACCAATGTCCAAACACGAAATGATCACCCCTGAAAACGCCGCCCTCGTGCTGATCGACTATCAGCCGGCCATGTACCAAGGCGTGGAAAGCCATGACCGTCTGTCGGTGATGCACAACGTCCAGATCCTGGCAAAAGGCGCGAAGCTTTTTGGCCTGCCGACAGTGATTTCCACGGTCGCGAAGGACAGTTTTTCCGGGCCGTTCATGCCCGAAGTCACAGATCTTTTCCCTGATCACGAGATTGTCGACCGCACGTCGATCAACTCTTGGCTGGATGAAAACTTCCGCAAAGCGGTTGAGGCCACAGGGCGCAAGAAAATCGTTCTGGCGGGGCTCTGGACCGAAGCTTGCGTGATGTTCCCGACGCTTGATCTGCTGCGCGAAGGCTATGAGGTTTACATCCCCGCCGATGCCTGTGGTGACGTGACACCCGAGGCGCATGAACGCGCGATGGATCGTCTGGTACAGGCCGGTGCGGTGCCGATGACGTCGCTGCAATATGTCTTTGAGCTGCAGCAGGACTGGGCCCGTGGCGAAACTTATGACGGTGTCATGGACATCCTCAAGACCCACAGCCCCTACGGCATCCAGGTCCGCTTCTCCAAGTGGGCGCTGGGCGAGCATGCCTCCGAAGCTGGCCCTGTCGCCGCGGAGTAACGCACCGAAGGTCGGAGCCATGACCGGCTCCGGCCCCCTCTCTCATGCAAAGGACCGCCCCCATGAACGTCACCCGTAGAACTGCCCTTTTGTCGACCAGCGCGGCCATCGGCACGTTGCTGGCCTCTGGCAAAGCAGGCGTCGCACAAACCAGCGATGCAGCAGATATCGTTCTCGTCAATGCGCGTATCACCACGATGGATGACGCGCGACCAGACGCGACAGCACTGGCGGCGCGCGACGGTGTTTTCGTCGCCGTGGGTGATCAGGCGGATGTGGCCGGTCTGATCGGACCTTTCACCCAAGTTGTCGATGCGGGCGGCAAACGCGTCATACCCGGGCTCATCGACAGTCACACGCACTCCATTCGCGGTGGTGTGAACTACAATCTTGAGGTTCGCTGGGACACGATTGACAGCCTCGAAGAGGCGCTGCATCTCTTGCGCGAACAGGCCGATCGCACACCCGATGGTCAGTTCATACGCGTGGCGGGTGGGTTTTCGGAATTCCAGTTCAAGGAAAAGCGCCTGCCCACGGTGGCAGAACTGGACAGCGTGGCGCCCAACCACCCTGTGCTGATCCATTACCTCTATCGCGAGACGCTGCTGAACACCAAAGCGATTGAATACTTCGGCTATGACCAACCCGGTCACGTGACCTATCCTGGTGGCACGATTGAGAAAGACGCGGATGGCAACTCAACGGGTCGTTTGCTGGCCACGCCGTCCGGGTTGCTGATGTATCGCACGCTCAGCGCTGCGCCCAAGCTCTCAATCACCGATCAGATCAATTCGTCCATGCAGTATATGGATGAGCTCAACGGCCTCGGCATCACCTCTGTGTCTGATGCGGGCGGCGGGGGCATGGAATTTCCAGTCGCCGATCCCTATCAGGTCATTTCCTGGATGCATGAGCGCGATCTGCTGACCACGCGCATTGGCTATCATTCCTTCCCGCAGGTGAAGGGCGAGGAACTCAGCAACTATCAGGACTGGACCAAGACCATCCGCGCGGGCAG
>CAKZYL010000492.1 GCA_937884705.1 uncultured Roseovarius sp.
CGCTCGCCCTGCACGGCGACATGGGTCCGGACGGTGTCGGCGGCCAAGGTTCCATCCCCGGCTTCGAGTGCGGATACGATCGCTTTGTGCTCTGACATCGATTGCTTCAACCGACCGCGCAAACGCAGTTGCATGCGGCGAAAGGGTTGCAGACGTCTTTGCAGCTTCAGCGCCTCACCTTCGAGAAAGGAATTGCCAGACTGACGATAGATGATCCCATGAAAGCGTTCATTTTCATGGTAGTACCCATCGGTGTCCTGCGCCTCTACGGCCAGTTCACAGCGCGCATTTGTTTCGTTGAGGTCGGCGAGTGCTGCATCTGTAATGCGGGTCGCGGCAAGGCGCGCGCAGACCGCTTCCAATTCTGCCATCACCTCGAACATTTCGATCAATTCAACCGGGCCAGGTTGGCGGACGAACACCCCTCGATGGGGTATCTGCTCTACCAGTCCAGTCTGGGCAAGCCTTTGAAAAGACTCACGTATCGGCGTTCTAGATACAGCAAACCGTTCAGAGAGCTGTTTTTCATCCAGGCGCTGCCCGTCACTGAACGTGCCATCAAAAATGAGGCCTTCCAAGGCGTCTGCGATGCCGTCTGAGCGGGTCCTGTCCATAAGACCGTATAGCAGCGTGCACGTATTGAACGCAAGAATTTAAAGATTGTATACAAAATGATTGACACCAGCGTTGTGCAATGCATGTTTGAGGCAGAACCGATTTGCATAGTCGGTATCCATAGGGAGGAAGACCATGAAGAGATTTTTCGTATCCGCCGTATCCGCGGCGGCACTGCTGGCGGGAACGGTCGCCGCCAACGCCGCTGAACTGCGCCTGTCGCATCAGTGGTCGACGTCGGATGTGCGTCACCAAGTGGCGCAGATTGTGGCCGATGAGGTGGCCTCAGCCGATGTGGATCTGGAGATCAAGATTTTCCCGTCCAAATCGCTGTTCAAACCGCGCGAGCAATATAAGCCGCTGAGCCGTGGACAGTTGGACATGACCGTCTTCCCGCTCTCTTACGCGGGCGGGCAGCAGCCTGCCTTCAACCTCACCCTGATGCCCGGTCTTGTAAAGAACCACGACCATGCCGCACGTCTCAATGAGAGCGAGTTCATGGGCAAGCTGGAAGAGAAGATGGCCGATGACGATGTGATGGTCCTCGTCCACGGCTACCTCGCAGGTGGTTTCGTGGGCAAAGACAAATGCATCACATCGCCCGACGATGTGGCCGGTCAACAGACCCGCGCGGCAGGCAAGGCCTTTGAGCAGATGCTCGCAGGGGCAGGCGCATCCATTGCGTCCATGGCCTCATCCGAGATCTATAACGCGATGCAAACCGGCGTTCTAACCGCGGCCAACACCTCAAGCTCGTCCTTTGTGAGCTACCGCATCTATGAGCAGGTGGCCTGCTACACGCCTGCCAGCGATTTCGCGCTGTGGTTCATGTATCAGCCTCTTTTGATGAACAAATCCGCATTCGATGGTCTGACCGAAGCACAGCAGGCGGCCATTCTTGCGGGCGCGGAAAAGGCTGAGGCGTACTACCTTGAAGAAGCCAAAAAGCAGGACGCGGCCTCTGCCAAGGTCTTCGCGGACAACGGCGTCGAGATCGCCAATATGACGCAAGAAGAGTTCGACGCCTGGCGCGCTCTGGCGCAGGAAACCTCTTACAAGAAGTTCGTAGAGGATACCCCGGACGGGCAAGCGCTTCTGGATCTGGCGCTGTCGGTCGAGTAATTCTCCCCACCTGGGCGGCCCCTCAATAGATCTCCGTATGGATCTTAGCGGCCGCCCTTTTTGTATCTGAAAGCGTGAAGGAGGTCGCAATGGCGGGCCAAGTATCGATGCCTGTTGCCAAGACGGGTAACAACCCATTCCTGCGATTTGTCGCGGCTCTTTCAACGCTGGCAGGATGGGTCTCAGCAGGTATGATCGTCGCCGCGGTGGCGCTGACCTGCCAGATGATCTTCGTGCGCTTTGTGCTCAATGGCTCCACCGTATGGCAGACAGAATGCGTGATCTACCTGATGGTCGCGGCCACGCTCATCGGGCTGCCATACGTGCAGCGTCTTCGTGGCCATGTGAATGTGGATTTGATCCCGCTTGCGCTGCCACGCGGGTTGCGGTTTGCGCTTTGCATGCTGACGCTGTCGCTCTCTATCCTGATTGTCGGCGTGATGCTCTATTACGGATATGAGTACTGGCACTTCGCTTGGGAGCGTAACTGGCGCTCTGACACCGTATGGGGTGTGCGGCTCTGGATCCCCTATCTCGCCATTCCCATCGGTTTTGGTCTTCTGCTCTTGCAGCTGACTGCGGATCTTGTGGCAGTTATCCTCAAAGTCGAAACGCCCTTTGGCCTGGAGGACAACTGATGGATCCGCTCCTCCTCGGCGCCATTGTCGCGCTTGCGACGATCATTGTGTTGTTCTCTGGCGTCTCCGTGGCGTTGGGCCTTCTGATCGTCTCCGCCGGGTTCCTCATTATCTTCGACGGCATGCGCTCGCTCGAGCTGATGCCCGAGATCCTCTTTGGCAAGCTCGACAATTTCGCCCTTCTGTCGATCCCTATGTTTATCATAATGGGGGCCTCGATCGCCTCAACGCGGGCAGGGGCCGATCTCTATGAGGCTTTGGAGCGCTGGCTCACTCGCGTGCCCGGCGGGCTGGTTGTCTCGAACCTTGGGGCGTGCGCACTCTTTGCGGCGATGTCGGGGTCAAGCCCCGCAACATGTGCGGCGATCGGCAAAATGGGCATCCCCGAGATGCGCAAGCGCGGCTACCCCGACGGCGTTGCGGCAGGCTCCATCGCGGCGGGCGGCACGCTTGGCATTCTGATCCCACCCTCGATCACAATGATTGTCTACGGTAT
>CAKZYL010000493.1 GCA_937884705.1 uncultured Roseovarius sp.
GAGTGCCATCAGTGCTACCCTTCCAGATATGCGCCCCTCGTTGGGGAGGGGTGTCCCACCTACGGGCCTAAGACTGTTGAGAGCACACGGCAAGCAAAACTTGCCCCTGATCTAGATCATAAACTGAGGCGGATCGCCCCGACGATGTCAAAAAGTTTCCGATCCGCAACGCCGATCTCGCATTGGACTAAGCGTGTCCCTCAAAACCGCTTGCTTCGTGCATCAGACGTCGGGTGATGGTGCGCATGATCGCCATTCCAAAACTTGGATCCTCGAACTGAAGGCGCATGAATTGCGTTTTATCGAGCTCATAGACAACCGTATCTTCAAAGCAGCGCACGGTTGCGGTGCGCGTGGCACTGTCTGTGAAAAAGGCCATCTCGCCAAAAATATCACCGCTCTTTCGCAGCACGCCGAAGCCATAGATTTCCACGCTTCCCTGATCAATGTAGTAGAGGCTGTCGACAGTATCGCCTTCCTCAAAGACAACGCTGCCTGCCTTGAAGCTGCGTTTCTTTCCATAGGCGCGCACCACGGAGAAATCAGGTTTATGCTCTTTGCGCGCGTGTTCTATCGACTTGCGCAAACGGACGATTTGCCAAAACCGAAAAAGATTGATGGGCAGAAGGATCAAATCCATCACCAAAAGCGGCCAGAGCTGTAGAAGCGCCGCGTAGATTGCAAAAAAGATGTTTGCCGCAATCGCAAAGACCCGCAGCGGCATCATGGTGTTCATCGCATAGGTTGCGATCGTCAGGATGGAGCCCACCCAGCCAATGGCTTCGATCAAATGAAGTGAGGTGATCTGGTCCATCCCAATTTTCCCTTGATGGCCAAGAATTCGGACGGTCAGACAACAGGCGGACCCTTGGAATTAGCAGCGCACGCCGCCTGAACGATTGGCGACAGCCCAACATGGATAGGGGGAAGTGTTTGACCGATCAAGATTTTTGAAGCCCGCGAGGGCAGGTTTAATCAGAAGCGCTCTGCGCGGCGCTGGAGATAAGGCGTTTTGTGATGGTGCTCATCACTGCCATGCCGAAATTGGGATCTTCATACTGCAATCGGCTGAAGCGCCTGCGGTCGAGCTCATAGACAACGGAATCCTCCAGGCTGCGCACGGACGCCGTCCGTGTCTCTGTGCCTGTGAAGAACGCCATTTCACCAAAGATCTTACCGGCAGACAAAGTCACGTTCGCCCCCTCCACTTCGACGCTGCCCTCTGCCAGGTAGTAGAGGCAATCGACCTGATCGCCTTTTTCAAAGATCACGCTGCCCGCGGGAATGGACCGTTTCCGACCGTAGGCCATGGTGACGGAGTAATCAGGTTCGCCAATATCCGCCGTGACATGCGTCACCACCCGGCGTAGCGCAAAGATCTGCCAGATGCGATAGGCGTTGAGAGGTATCAGAACCAAAGAGATGGCCAGCAGCGGCCACAACTGAAGCAGGGCCGCATAAATCGCGAAACACAGGCCTGACGCTAGAACGACCAGGCGCAATGGGATCATGGATTGTGTGGCGAATGTGGCCGCGGCCAGCAAAGCCGCCAACCAGCCAATCGCGTCAATGAACTCTTTCTCCACCACATTCTCCTTAATGGCGTTCTCCGCCGGCCTTTTTCCCAAGCATTTAAGCAGGGTTGGCGCAGGTTAACGAAATGCAGGAGAGAATACAGCACCTTTGCCGCTTCCGTGCAGGGATATGTGGGGCTAGAAGGCTTTGCGAAGACAAAGATCTCCCGTCAGCGGATTGGGGTTTGGCACCATGTATACCGTTTCCTTGATCGCTCGGCCCGACGGGTTGGACCGGACTTTGGTTGAAGGACTGAACGACGCTTGGTCTGGCGGTGCTGTGCATTGGCTGTCCCCAGATGAGGCCGCGGAGTTCACAGTCGGCGCTGTGCCAGAAAACATGTGGCAGATTTGGGAGGAGGCACAGGCAGAGGGCGTGGATCTGGTGCTGCAGCAGACCCAAGGCCGGCGGAAATCCATGCTTCTCGCGGATATGGACAGCACCATGATCGGGCAGGAATGCATTGACGAGCTTGCCGACGAGGCCGGTGTCGGAGATCACGTGAAGGACATCACCGCGCGTGCGATGAACGGAGAGCTGGACTTTGAAGCCGCCTTGATTGAGCGGGTGGGTCTTCTCAAGGGCCTGGACGCGGACATTATTCAGCAGGTGTTTGAAGAGCGGATCACCTTCACGCCCGGCGGCAAGACCTTGATTGCAACCATGGCGGCCAATGGCGGTTACGCGGCGCTGGTCTCTGGCGGGTTCACGGCCTTCACAGTGCGTGTCGCGAAAGCGCTTGGCTTCGATGAGCATCGCGCCAATACGCTGTTGGAAGAGAATGGCGCTCTGACCGGAGAGGTCGGGCGCCCCATTCTTGGGCGCGAGGCGAAGGTTGAAGCTTTGCGGGCAATCGCCAAGGCTCGCGGGCTAACGCCACAAAAGGTGATCGCGGTTGGGGACGGTGCCAATGATCTTGGCATGCTTGGTCTTGCAGGCGCGGGCGTTGCGCTTCATGCCAAGCCCGCTGTGGCGGCAGAGTGCGATATCAGGATCAATCACGGCGATCTCAGAGCGCTGCTTTACCTCCAGGGATACAGACGCGATCAATTCGTCGAGTGATGCCTCCTCCCAGAGCACTTCCCCTGTGGTACTTCGCGATTGGGCTGCTACAGTACGCACGTCGAATCTGAAAATGCAGATCACGCAGGGAGGATATCATGAAGAAAATCTTTGGGGCCAGTGTGGCCGCAACCATCACATTTGCCTTCGCAGGCGAGGCTTTGGCCACGGAATGGAACGTGTCCCTCTGGGGCAAGCGCCGGGCTTTTACAGAACATGTTGAGAAACTGGCCGAACTGGTCAGCGAAAAGACCGGCGGCGAGTTCACCATGAACATCAGCTACGGCGGCCTGTCGAAGAACCGCGAAAACCTCGACGGGATCGAGATTGGCGCCTTTGAGATGGCACAGTTCTGCGCCGGCTATCACCGCGATAAGAACCGCGTCATCACCGTGCTGGAGCTACCTTTCCTTGGTGTGTCGAACCTGGATGAGGAAATGGCCGTATCTGCGGCCGTTTATGCGCACCCGGCGGCCACAGAAGAAATGGCGCAATGGAATGCCAAGCTGCTGATGACCTCACCTATGCCACAGTACAACATCGTGGGCACAGGTGAGCCACGCGATGCGCTGTCGGAATTCGAAGGCATGCGCGTTCGGGCCACCGGCGGTCTAGGCAAGGCTTTTGAAGCTGTGGGCGCGGTGCCCACATCCGTGACGGCAACCGAGGCCTACCAGGCGATGGAATCCGGTGTTGTTGACACCGTGGCCTTCGCCCAGCATGCGCATCTGAGCTTTGGCACCATCAATCAGGCTGAATGGTGGACCGCGAACCTCAACCCCGGCACGGTAAACTGCCCGGTTGTTGTGAATATCGACGCCTATGAAGGTCTCTCCGATGAGCACCGCGAAGCCCTTGACAGCTCTGTGTCAGAGTCGCTTGACCACTACCTGGCCAACTACGGTGAACTGCTGCAGAAGTGGGACAGCGTTCTGGAAGAAAAGGGTGTGACCAAGGTTGAGCTGCCGGCGGCTGAGATTGATGCCTTCCGCGAAAAGGCCGCCGTGCCGATCCGCGACGCATGGATCGCCGATATGGAAGCGCAAGGCCTCCCAGGGCAAGAGCTCTACGATCTGGTGATCAAGGCCCTCGAAGATCACCGCAGCGGAAGCTAAGCGTTGAAAAGACGTAGGCCGGGCTTTGGCCCGGCTTGCTTTCTGGGGGCACTATGGCCAGCGCATCCACCGTCCTGGAAGATTCCAGCCTGCTCAGTCGCCTCGACAAGGGCCTTCTGAAACTCGAGACGCTATTCGCTTTCTTCAGCGGACTTGCGGCGTTTTCTCTGATGTTCCTTGCCGTCTACTCTGTCGCTGGCCGAGAGTTTTTTGCCTCGCCCATGTTGGGATATGTCGACTGGATTGAGCTGCTGATGCCCGTCATTGCGATCATGGGCGTCGCGTATGTGCAGCGAAACGGCATCCATATCCGCATGGACATCATCATTGGGCAAATGAGTGGCCGCCTGCTTTGGGCCATTGAGTTCATTGGCATCCTGCTCATTCTCATCCTCATGCTGGCCCTGGTTTGGGGCAGCTGGGCGCATTTTGATCGCAGCTTTGACATGTCAAAACCGCTCTGGAGCCGGGACAGCACGATTGATGTTGGCCTGCCTATCTGGCCCGCCAAGCTGATCGTTCCATTGGCCTTCGGTCTCTTGTGTTTGCGCCTTGTTCTTCAAGCGGTCGGCTATGGCCGTGCTTTCGTTTTGGGCCTGGATCGCCCGGTCGCGGTGCCGCTGCATCAGTCGGTGGCACAACAGGCAGCCGCCGAAGCAGACCAATTGCAAGGACGCGGCTGATGGATCCCATTTCAATCGGGCTATGGGTCACCGGAGGCATGTTGGCTCTGGTCTTCCTCGGGCTTCGCGTCGCGTTCGCGGCGGGCCTTGCTGGGTTCGTTGG
>CAKZYL010000494.1 GCA_937884705.1 uncultured Roseovarius sp.
CCGGTCAGCAATGTTGCATAGCTAAACAGTGTTGCAACGCCGTAAATCTGGGTGATGGATTTGAAGGGCAGATCGTTTTCATAGATCGTGAAGAGGTCAAACCCAACCGTTCCCATCAACACCACGAAGGTGACGATCAAAAGCATTGAGCCCAGGAAGGCTTGTGCACCCCCTGGGATTAGATCAACGGTCCCTGAACCAAAGCGGCCCAAGGTCATCAGCAAGACCAAAAGCCCAGCGAATACCAGACCTTTGGTAAAACCGTCGTCGCCGCGCAGCCGGTGGAACACAAGGCCAAACACAAAGCCGACAATGGGCCAATGCGTGAGCGATCGCAGCAGCGCCGAGACCAGGGATAAGATCTCATTGTCGAGCGGCCGAACCGGCCCGCCAAGTGTTCCGGATTGCGCCGATAGGGTCAGTTCTATGAGAGGACGCCACCAGCCGCTGTTTCCGTCTAGCAACGAGTCCAGATCCAGAGCGGAGCCTGCTTCTATGATCAGCGCCATCAAAAGGCCGTATGCAGCGCCGAGCAACGCGTTGTGGAATGGCGTGCTAAGCGGGCCATTGTTGAGCAATCGGCGTTTGGCCTGGCCCGTGCTGATCTCCAGACTTTTTGAGAGTTCCTCGTTGATCCGGTCAATCTCGTCATTCTCTGCGCGCAACGTTGCCCAGTCACCATCCAAACCAGCGTATTTTTTGTTGGCGGCTTTGCGACGTTCACTCAGCAGCGCACCCTGCTCTAGCACGTGCAGGAGTTTGGCACCCAGTTTGGCCTGATCCCGGCTCGCCTGCGATCCGCCTGAACCCTCTTGTGAATAGGCCAGATGCGTCATCCCGACATAGCCCAAGCTGACCAGCAGGAACGGCCAGACGAAACCGATGCTCGCGGCATGCCAAATCACGACGTAGCCGGCAAATATCGCCGCTGCAAGCGCGTCGGCATCCTCATCGAGGGCGAAGGGTGCTTGCCTCAGTTTGGGTTTGTCGGCGGTGCGCCGAGCCAGTATGCCCAGCGGCACCAATAGTGCCAAATACACGGAGTAGTCATGGAAAAGACCCATGATCTGATAGGTGGCCACATCGAACGGGCGCAGGCCCTTCGCGATATCCTGAAAGTTGGGCCAGACGATCAAAACGGCGAGAACCGTCACTGAGAGAAGGTACCAGGTCTTTGGCAGATAAACCAACCAGCCAGACGGTAAGAAGGCGCGCGCGATCGCAAGAAAGGTGCTGATCAGTAGCGCCAGTAGCAGCACCATCATCAGGTTGGGCAACCATTGTTGTACGAAGAGCAGCCCTGCCAGTACAGGTGCCGACAAACCGCCAAATATCGGGTGCGACGGGATGCTTTCGGACAAGACAACGATCAGCTCTGCCGCGCCTGAGGCCGCCGGCAATGCGGGCACGCCGACGAGCACGCACGCCCCACCCAGGGCAACAAGAACGGCGTTGCGGCCGTTTCCAATGATGCTGCTCGTCGCGCGCCACACCAGAATGAACGTGTAACAGAGGGTCAGACCGAACCAGATCGCGAGGATACGGACGAGATCAATGGCATCGCTGGTATTGGACTGCACCCACAAAAAGGAAGTGCCAATTCCTACAAAGATCAAAGCAAGTACAGCCTGCCAGAAAAGATGTTGCTTGCTGGGTCGCACCAAGAGCTTTTTGGCATGCCGCATCTGAATGATCGGAACCATCATGGAGGCAGCGATCACGGCCAGCGGCGCGTAGTGTTTCGTTGTGATTGTAAGAGAGGAAAGGGCCGTCAAAGGATCGGCAATATTCAAGGAAAGAGAAAGGCTGGCGATCGAGGTCAGCACCCAAGATGATGCTGCCAGCAGCCAAGGCTGCAACGCCATGACGATCATAAAGACCGTGAGGCCCTCCAACGCCATGACACTGCCCGCAAATGACCGGAAGCGCCGCCGGGGGTAAACCACCATCAAGAGAACAAGCACGGGAAGTGTCGCCGCCAGCCCGCGCAGCATGGCCTGGGTTTCCGGCGGGATGAGTTTGGCCACTTGAGACAGCGAGCCAAAAATACCGCCTCCCGTTCCACCTTGCGACCCACCACCGGACAGCTCAAGCCCCCAGTCCGTAATCCGCAGATCAACGCGCTCCCCGAAGCGGCCCTCCCAGGTGACGCTCTGACCATCGTCAGAGAACTTGCCGTTCGGTATCGTTTCAAGCCTCGGGCCGAAGCCGCTGATCGTCAGAGTGTCGCCATCCATGCGTAGGAAATTGCCCCGCAGGAACGACACGGACCCCAGAGGGAACGTTGCCGCGCCCTCGAAGTTGCGGCAAATGTGGGGTTCACTGTCCAGTTCATTGGGGACACCTACAGGTGACGCGCTTGTCAACGAGAACGGCCGTAGCGCATGGACCTCCATCCCAAAGATCCGAGCGATTGCCTCTTTCGATTGAACGGTTTTGTCTCGAAGATGCTGCACCAATGGCAGACGAGGCGAAAGGCAGGCTTCAAAGGTCACCTCCAACTGGGTCTGTCCCAAGGGCTTTATTGACAGCGCACGCTTGAAGTCTTTTGAGAGGTCTTGCAGATCGTCCTGCTCGGACCTCTCCATGGACACAAGGCCATACCCGCTTTCGTCAATTGCGTTTTCAGAGTTTTTCGTCTCGCATTCGGCCCGGTCCTCCCCTCGGTGCGCTTCAATGCAATCGGCGCCGGTGGAAAGCCGCCACAGGTTGCCGCCCGGCTCATTGCCCAAACCGACCACACCGGGGCGCTCAATTACCGGAAGTCGCGCTGTACGTGACAGCCAGATCTCATTGACGGCGCTTGAGCTCGCCCCAGCAGGGCTGCGTCCATTTGGGACTACAAAACTCGGCGTCCGATTTGAACTGGCAAAGGGAAACGCGGCCTGCGCACCATCCGCCAAAACGGCAACGCGGTTGCCGCCTGCTCGAAGCTCAATCTCGGCGCGGCGCACCAGCTGTGTCTGGCTGTTGCCAATGTCCGTCTTTGTCTCATTCACGAACAAAACGCTGCGTTGCCCCCGGGGAATCGTGTGCCAGACTTGAGCCCGATCAGGCTGCCGCTCACAATCTGAACGCCAGAATGGCGCGTGCTTGGGTCCTTGCCGAAACGCCCATGCCGGAACGAATGTCTGCTCGCATCGGTCTTCTACGAAAACAATTTGGGGGACATCACTGCGCAAGCCGAGATGCGAAAGCGAGATGCGGATCATCTCGCTATGAACGAGCACGATGATCAGCAATGTGACCGCCAGGATGGTGACCTGAAGGCCAATGGCGATTGTCGAGCGGCGCACAAAACTATCCTTTGATTAATGTGCTTTCTTAAATCGATTAGAGCCGGAAAACGGCCCGCGAACAACGGTTTGAAATGCGAATTTGAATACGTGTTTTGCAGCTTAGCGGTTTTATGATACCGTAGGTGTACAACTTATTCGCGTATATTGATATTAAAATGGAACGTCACGCGTTCGGATTTGCTTTGGTTTTTTTTGTGACCATGGTCGTCGCATCGGTCGCTTCGGCAAGCGTATGCCAAATTCTACATGCCGCAAATGTAGAAAATCGGCTCCCTCCGAAGATCGATATGAAGGCCATTGGTGCCGACAATCTGCGCCCTGATCAGGTGCGCGGAAACGGCAGCAAACTGGCAGATACAGCCGATTACTGGGTGACGATCACCACGGGGGCTGCTTCGTGGATCAACTGCCGAGACAACAAAACGCAAAAGGCGATCTATTTCCCGATTGGGCTCATCTTGCGCCCGATACGAGACATCCGTTTCGCCAGTGCAGATCACACCATCTTTCAAACAGAATACGGGTTGAACGTGCTGGTCGACAATAAGGCCGTGGCGCCGATCACCCGCGAGGCCAGTTATATCTTCGCCGACGACAGTACAATCTACAGCGTCTGTAAGCCTGGCGATTCCAGGTGCGACATGTTCCTTGACCCAAAGCCTAGGGCGGCTGGATCAGATCAATGGCCCTATTTTAGCGCAAACAAAGGCTATCTTTTTACCAAAGACGTCGAGTTGGTGGCCGCGGCTAAAGCGGATCTCAGAGCGCTGCAGCAGATGCAGGATGACCTGATTGCACAACAGGTCAGCAGAGGAGACTGGCCCGACTTTGACAGCGATGCCGCCTGCCAGCCAAGACGCGCTTTCCTTTATCGCCCGTTCAAGAAATTCGACTCTTCTGAGAGAAACAACGGCTCGGAATACCCTCGCCCCGTGCGCTTTACCCTGTGCTCGCGCGACCCCGGCGGCGCGTTTGTCTATCGTAGCCTCAAATTCGCGACCATCGACATTGCTGAAGAACGCTTTGAAGGCTTGTGGACCGTCTCCAAGGCGAGCTTGCTGGATGAGTCGGTGCTCAGCGCTCTGAAGCAGACTTTTGAGTATACCAATCCGATCGTCACAGAGGTCCGCTGCGGACAACCGATCACCGATGAGTTCAAGACCATAAGCAACCTCGTGGAAACGCCATTCAACGATGGGTCCGTTGTTGCTTTCGACACCGAGCTCGCGCGCCAGAAAGAAGAAAACGCGGCCCTGCGCAAGCTGCATATCCGAGCCTATGAAACCCATGCGGGCCTCTCAGAACGGCAGGAGATCTTTGATGCGCCTCTGTTTCAAGACCTTGAACTCAAGGTTTTATGCGACACCGATTTGCGCGTGACCGCCGCTGACACGCTGCGCATTCACGCCCAGCAATTCTTTGGCCCCGAGCCTTTTGAGATTTTGTTGCAGAAACTCAATGACGCCTATGATCAAAGTTTCGGAAGTTACGGCCGACCCGACAAGCAGGTGGCGCTTGAGCGGCTTGAGAACGGGCAGCTCTTCCGGATATGCGATCTTATCGAATACATGAATTGGCGCCTGCTTCTGCGCAAGAGTTTCATGGGCGAACCTAAGTTCAGCAACGTGGCCTCACAGATGGGGGTGAACGACCTGACGCTGGCCGACCACATGACGCACCTCGTGATGGCGACGTTTTTCTTCACCGAAGCCCGAATGATCACAAACCCAACGCGGGAGGAGGAAAAATGCGTAAGCTAGGGATGTTCAAGGCACTACCGAGAGTGTTCGTTCTTCTGGGCGTCGTCATGTTGATCGGCGGCGTCACCCCGATTTGCGGAGCAACGCACAGCCAGCCTCGCAGCGCAGATAGCACCTTCACTCAACTGGCCAGTTCAGAGCAGTGGTGTTGCTGCGGTGGCTGCTGTGGTTGGGCGGTCAATTGCAACGCTGTGCCGGGATGCACCAATTGCTGAAGCAGGTCCATCTGAAGAGGATGCTCTTGCTCTTTGCAAGCTTGACGTTCCTCATGGCCTCACCTGCCATTGCTCAAGACAGCTACAAGATCTGCTACCGTTCGGATGCGGCCCCGTTTTCCTACGTGGATGATGCCGGTACTGTCCGAGGCTATAGCGTCGATCTTTGCCGTCGCGTGCTGGCCGAGTTTGGTTCGCCTGAGCCAGAAATGGTTCTCGTCACTGCTGAGGATCGATTTCAACAGTTGAAATCCGGGACATGCCATCTCCTTTGCGAGGCCACGACCGTTTCAATGAAGCGACGCGAAGAGATGGAGTTTAGCCTGATCACCTTTCTGACGGGTGCGACATTCCTCTTTCCCAACGCCATGCTCAACGGCTCCACTGAAGCAGGCGCCGCCATCACAGTCGGTTTTCTTGAGGGGACAACCGCCCATGAAAAGTACAAGTCCGGGCAGCTCGTCGGCGGGACGACATACGACATTTCGTTCAAGCCGGTGGGCTCTCATGGGGACGCCAAGACCCTTATGCTGAGCGGCGGGCTGCAAGCCTACGTTGCTGATCGCGAGATCCTTGAGCGCATTTTAACCGAGGAGCCCAAGCTGGCCGAGAATTTCCAGGTGGGCAGCAAGAGCCTCTCATACGAGCCATACGCCCTTGCTGTGGACATGGGGAATGACGAATTGCGCACAAGGGTAGATGCCGTGCTCGCCACGCTGTTTCGGAGCGGAGAGATCAAGGACATTCTTGCTGAGTACATCCCACAGCGCCGGTTTGATCCGATCCTGCTGGATCTGTTCGAGCTGCAATCTCTGCCGGAATAGACCTGATCTTGGCCCGACGGCATGACACATGCCCTTTCTAAAATCACGCGAAGAGTACGGGTCACTATTTCGCCTCAGAAGCTATGTCGCGGGCGAGACACGCTTGCGCACGCAAATTGCGCCACGACATTGGGCGGGTCATCGGCCACGAGCAAAGGCGCCGCCCAGTTTTTGCGTTCGTTCGCTGGGCACTAAAGCAGTGTTGCCGCCAAAGCTCGCCCATCGTACGGCCCCGGATCGAGAGCTGTTTCACGGCCGTGGCGCGCTCCCGCCCGATGTCTTTACAGGTGCGCAGGATCTATGGTGCTCTATCAGAAGGTGAGTTTTTGGAGTTGATCCGCATGGGCAAGAACATCGTCATACTGTGTGATGGAACCTCAAACGAGATTTCCAAGGATAGGACCAACATACTGAGACTCTATGGGTGTCTCAAAAAATCCGACACGCAATCGGTGTTCTATGATCCCGGCGTTGGCACCTTTGGGGCCGAGAACTCGGCATCTTATTACTATCGCCGCGGTGTTGAGATCTGGGGTCTGGCCACAGGTTGGGGATTGGATAAAAACGTCAAGGAAGCTTACCGTTTTTTGGTTCATAACTATCAAGACGAGACGGGCAAAACCGCCGGAGCACAAGCAGACAAGATCTTCATTTTTGGCTTTAGTCGCGGCGCCTATACGGCCCGGGTCCTGGCCGGTTTCATCCACGCGTTTGGGCTGCTTCACAAAGACAATCTAAATCTTCTTGACTACGCGTATCGCGCCTACAAGGGCGTGGGCAGCAAAGTGGCAGATGAAAAGGATGCGGGCGCCTTTGCGGAACTGCGTCTCTTTGAACGCATCCTACGCCCCAAGCGCCCGCAGATCCGCATGTTAGGTCTCTTTGATACTGTCGGCTCTGTTATCGAAAGCGGCAGATATGGTCCGAGACTAAGATCTCACGCCTTCACAAGCACCAATCCGAGTGTCGAAACTGTGCGGCACGCTGTGGCTTTGGATGAAAGAAGAACCATGTTTCAACCGCAGCTATGGCGGACCGGTGGTGTCTTCCAATCAGAGCGTTTCGACCCCGATACCGAGCAAGAACAAGATGCAAAAGAAGTCTGGTTTGTCGGCTCTCACGGCGATGTAGGCGGCGGGTATCCAGAACCTCAAAGCGGTCTGGCAAAGATCACGCTGGACTGGATGATCCAAGAAGCCAAACATACGGAGCTGGATTTCGACCAGGGCGCCATCGACCATTTAGTCCTGGGCAAAAGCGCAGACCGCCCAATTGGACCAACCGCCGATGCCGCGCGCAACTCTTCTATGACGCTCGGTTGGGCCGCAGTAGAGTTTCTACCCAGAGTAAAACGGCGCCACATCAGGACCAGACGATCAACCTTGGCCGGCATCTACCTTCCGCTTTTTGAAGAACGCATCGTGCCAGAGGGCGCCAACATTCATTCAAGCGTGTTTGAGCACGACGCGAGCCCGAACCAAATCAAACGGTCGAACGTTCCCGAGGATGTCGTGAAGGTGTAGGTCGAGCAGATTCACCAGGGCAAACTGAGCGTCGGACCATGGTCTGGCAAGAACCTGGAGCATTTAGGAATTCGGCAAAAGCCAGGGGTGGATCTTAGCATGGGCTGAAATGCGGGAACACGGCAATTGCCTGACCGTTACTTGATGCCTCAGTTCAAACGTCAAACAGAGGCAGGCATTGACTTCAATAGATGATTTGTTGGCCTACGAGCTTCTAGAAGACCGGCTGGAGCATAGGCAACCTCGGGAACGCGGGGCTCCCGAGGTTGATGGTTTTTAGTTCAAAGCACTGTCTGTGATGGCATGCGTCCATGCACCTTCCGGCTGTTTGGTGATCACGGGGTCAGAACCGCCCGCCAAAAGGCTGTCAACCGTCCGCTGGAAGTCGGCCTCCACCAAAGCGCCATTTGAGCCTGCGGTCAGTTTTGCGATCTCGCCCATCATACGGACCTGATGCGCCTCGGTCTGTGCACCGGTCTCGTCATAGTCCAGAACGATCATGGCGGCATCCTCAGGGTTCTCTTCAGCCCATTTCCAGCCTTTCATAGACGCCCGCACGAAGCGCACCATTTTGTCCTCGAACGCGGGATCAGCGAGGTTCTCTTCCAGCACGTAAAGACCATCTTCCAAGGTCGCGACGCCCTGCTCTTCATACTTGAAGAGCACCAGATCCTCTGGTGTCAGACCCGCGTCAATCACCTGCCAGTATTCGTTGTAGGTCATGGTAGATACGCAGGCGGCTTGACCGTTCAGGATCGGATCCACGTTGAAGCCCTGCTTGAGAACTTCGACACCGTCCTCACCACCATCTGTGCTGATACCCAGTTGTGACATCCAGCTAAGGAACGGGAATTCATTGCCGAAAAACCAGACGCCCAGCGTCTTGCCTGCAAAATCGTCCGTTGTGGCCACACCCGCATCCTTGCGGCACGTGAGCATCATACCCGAGGATTTGAACGGCTGCGCGATGTTGACCATGGCGAGGCCCTTTTCTCGCGCGGAGAGCGCAGATGGCATCCAGTCCACGGTCACGTCTGCACCGCCACCGGCAAGCACCTGCGTGGGCGCGATGTCAGGACCGCCCGGCTTGATCGTCACGTTGAGGTCTTCATCGCTGTAGTAGCCATTCTCAAGCGCCACGTAGTAGCCCGCAAACTGCGCCTGCGTGACCCATTTCAATTGCAAGGTCACGTCGTCGGCGGCCATTGCGCCGCCAGCCATAAGCGACATCGCCGTTGCTGCGATTGTTGTTTTCATAAGTTGCATTGTCTTTCCTCTTCTGTTGGTCGTTCGTCTTTGTTTTCGTTTACCCTCGTTGCGACGGATGCCAGAAGGTCACCCGCTTTTCTATCCACGCCACCAGCCCGTAAAACGCACTTCCCGCGAGGGCGGCGACGAAGATTTCGGCCCAGACCAGATCAATTGACAAGCTGCCAACGCCCGTTGAGATGCGAAAACCCATACCCCGCGTCGGAGAGCCGAAATATTCAGCGACGATGGCCCCGATGAGCGCCAGGGTCGTCGCAATCTTGAGCCCGTTAAAGACAAAGGGCATGGCGGCTGGCAGCCTAAGTTTGATCAGTGTCTGAAAATAACCCGAAGCATAGGTCTGCATCAAATCACGCTGGATCTTGTCGGTTTCGCGAAGACCTTGAACCGTGTTCACCAAGATCGGGAAGAACACCATCACGACAACAACAGCCGCCTTGGACTGCCAGTCAAATCCAAACCAATTCACCAGGATTGGCGCGATGCCCACGATGGGCAGGGCTGCCACGAAATTGCCGATGGGCAAGAGGCCCCGGGTAAGGAAGGACGATCGGTCTATAAGAAACGCCACGATCAGCGCGGCGACAGCGCCGATCAGAAACCCTCTCAGAGCACCCCTCAGAACCGTTTGCACAAAGTCGATCCATAGCAAATCTAAAGAGCTGACGAAGACAGATGCAACCTGGCTCGGCGGCGGCAGAATGACTTGGCTGATGTCGAGGCCACGCACCAACCCTTCCCAAAGCACAAGGATGGAGAACCCGAAAAGCACCGGGATAACGACCCGCACGGCCAGATGCCGTGACAACGCGGAATTGGCCAGGCGGACGTTGACGAGCCAGAGAGATCCCCAAACCAGCAATGCGCCCCAAACCCAGATCATGATTGAAAACCCATTCTGCGCAAGGTGACCCGCTGCGCCACATCGAGCAACGTCACCAATGCGCCCGCCACGACGGCCGCACAGAAAAGTGCTGACCAGATGGCAAGCGGCGTGCCAAACTGATCCCCAATCAGAATACGTGCACCCAGGCCGCTGATTGCTCCCGTTGGCAGCTCGCCCACAATTGTCCCGACCAAGGCAGCGGCGATGCCAACCTTCAGTGCTGTGAAAAGATAGGGCACACTGGCCGGAAGCCGCAGCAAAAGAAAACTTTGCAGGCCACTTGCATTGTAGGTTTTCAGAAGATCCAACTCCGACAGGGCGGGAGACCGCAACCCTTTGACCATGCTGACCAGCACCGGGAAGTAGCACAAATAGGCTGATATGATGGCCTTTGGCACGCCGCGCCCCTCGATCCCGACCTGATTGGAGAGAACAATGATCATCGGCGCCAGCGCCACGATGGGCACGGTTTGACTGATGATCGCCCACGGCATAAGGCTCATATCAGCAACGCGGCTATAGACGATGGCAACAGCGCCGAGGATGCCCAAAGAGGTTCCGAGGAAGAAGCCCCAGAAGGTCGATTGCAGCGTGATCCAACCATGGTAGATAAGCGATCGTTTCGACCAGGCCCGTCCTTTGAGAACCATGGCACCGGTTGTTTTCCATAGCTCCTGGCCCACCTGTGTGGGCGTAGGCAAGCGCGGCCGCTGAAGATCATAGGCCACGGCCAGATGGGTGCGATTGTCCAGCATCAGGCGCCAAACAGACACGTCGCGCCGTTCGACGGAGCCTGCGGGCATCACCTCAACGCCGCTGCGTTCCACCTGATCCAAGGCCGGGCGCACATTCATTGGCGCGACAGCGAGCCACCAGATCCCGACGATTACAAGCAAGACCGTCAGTATAGGCAGAAGGCTACGCATCGCGCGCCTCCCACCGGTAGAGGATGTCGGGTAAGCCTTCTTCGTTATCACCATCGGTGCGGCGAACGGCTTTGAACCCTTCGCGTTCATAAAAGCGCTGCGCGCCAGTGTTTGCATCAAATGTCCAAAGGCACAGTCTGCGCGTCAAGTCTTTGGCGTGATCAAGCAACGCCTTTCCCAGGCCCTTACCCGGCAGCGAGCTGTAGAGCGCGGTAACACAATTTTCGCCATCCAAAGACAGATACGCTTGTGGCGGGTCACCAGCAACGAAAACACGGGTCCTTGGGAACACGTGATCCTCGTAAAATCGTTGAACATCTTCCAGCGTATGCAACCGAGGCATCCAGGATGTGCTTTCGATCCACGCGTGATGGATCGCCGCGCAGGTGAGTGCATCGCTGGGCACTGCGGGGCGGATAACAAGCTCAGTCATAAGAATGCCCCGCCCGCAGCCCTTCACGCACACGGTGCGCCACCTCCAGAAACTCTGGCGTGTCGCGGATCTCAAGCGGGCGCTCTTTGGGCAATGGGCTTTCGATCACGTCTGTCACCCGCCCCGGGCGCGGCGACATCACGACGATCTTGGTCGAGAGAAACACCGCTTCTGGAATAGAGTGCGTGACGAAGCCTATGGTCTTCTCCGTCTTCGCCCAAAGATCCAAGAGCTGCTCATTAAGGTGATCGCGCACGATCTCATCCAGCGCCCCGAACGGCTCATCCATCAAGAGAATATCCGCATCAAAAGCCAGAGCGCGTGCAATGCTCGCCCTTTGCTGCATCCCGCCGGAGAGCTGCCAGGGGAACTTTTTCTCGAACCCTGCGAGGTCGACCATCTCCAACACACGCGCCGCGCGCTCGGCCTGTTCTGTCTTGCTGTAACCCATGATTTCCAATGGCAGGCGAATGTTTCCGCCAATGGTGCGCCACGGATAGAGGCCAGCCGCCTGGAACACATAGCCATAAGCCCGGCTGAGGCGCGCCGCATGGGGCGTGACCCCATTGACCGAGATCTCGCCACCGGTCGGTTGCTCGAGATCAGCCAGTACGCGCAGAAACGTTGTCTTGCCACAGCCCGACGGGCCGATGAACGACACAAACTCACCCTTCTCGATATCTAGTGTCACGTCGCTCAGCGCGTGCACTGGACCGTCATTGGTTTCAAAGGTCAGCGTGAGGCCTTTGGCCGATATCACTGGCATAGATGTCGCTCGTTACCGATTGTCTGGGCTGCCTTGGCGCATTTACACCCCTGTCGCGGGAATACCGGTGCGTTCCACGGGGCGCGGAGCTGTCAGCTCTTTCCATTGCGACAGGGCTTTGTTCACGGTGCCGTTTGGCTCTCGGGCGACAAACTTGCCGTGACCTTGTTGCGTGCGGACCTCGCCATCGTAAACAGAGACATGCCCACGACTAAGGGTAAAGCGCGGCAGGCCGGTGACTTCATGGCCCTCAAAGACGTTGTAATCAATGGCAGATTGCTGTGCCTCGGCTTTGATCGTTTTGGATTTTTTCGGGTCCCACACCACCAAATCGGCATCAGCCCCCACCAAAATCGCGCCCTTCTTGGGATAGCAATTCAGGATCTTGGCGATGTTGGTCGAGGTCATGGCGACAAACTCATTGGGCGTCAGACGGCCCGTTGCCACGCCGTGGGTCCAAAGCATCGGCAGACGATCCTCAAGACCGCCCGTCCCATTCGGGATCTTGGAGAAATCCCCCACGCCAGAGCGCTTCTGCTCGGTCGTGAAGGCACAGTGATCCGTGGCCACCACACTGAGACTGCCTGACATCAGACCGGCCCAGAGGCTGTCTTGGTGCTTCTTGTTGCGGAACGGCGGCGACATCACACGGCGCGCGGCATGGTCCCAATCGTCGTGGAAGTACTCGCTTTCGTCGAGCGTGAGGTGCTGAATAAGCGGCTCCCCCCAGACGCGCTTGCCGTTTTGCTTGGCGCGCCGAATAGCTTCATGGGCTTCTTCGCAAGAGACATGCACCACATAGAGCGGCACACCCGCCATATCGGCAATCATGATCGCACGGTTCGTGGCTTCGCCTTCGACTTGGCTGGGCCGGGAAAAGGCATGCGCCTCTGGCCCTGTATTGCCTTCCGCCAGCAGTTTGGCTGTCATTTCGGCAACTACATCGCCGTTCTCGGCATGCACCATGGCAATGGCACCGAGCTCTGAAAGTCGTTTGAACGACGAGAACAGCTCATCATCATTCACCATCAGTGCGCCTTTGTAGGCGAGAAAATGCTTGAACGTGTTGATGCCGCGATCCTGCACGACGGTTTTCATATCGTTGAAGACCTGCTCGCCCCACCAGGTGACGGCCATGTGGAACGAGTAATCGCAGTTGGCTTGCGTGGATTTGTTGTCCCACCGTTTGATCGCATCCAGCAGGCTTTCGCCCTGATTGGGCAGGCAGAAATCCACAACCATCGTGGTGCCGCCCGAGAGCGCCGCGCGGGTTCCGCTTTCAAAATTATCGGACGAGTAGGTGCCCATGAACGGCATCTCAAGATGCACATGCGGATCAATCCCGCCCGGCATCACGTAGCAGCCGGTTGCATCCAGCTCCTCTTCGCCTTTGAGGTTCGGGCCGATCTCAGTGATCACGCCGTTTTCGATGGCAACGTCCGCCACATAGCTCAGGTCCGCAGTAACAACGGTGCCGTTTTTAATCACTTTCGTCATATTCCCCTCCCGGACCTATTCGACAATTTCTGCGGTTTCGAGAACCGCGTGCATCAGGACATCCGTGCCAGCCTGCGCCCATTCCTTGCTGATCTCCTCAGCCTCATTGTGGCTCAGGCCCTCAACGCATGGGCACATGATCATCGCCGTGGGCGCCACATCATTGATCCAGCAGGCATCGTGCCCGGCCCCGCTCACGATGTCCATGTGCGAATAGCCCATCGCCACAGCCGCCTCGCGCACCGCGCCCACACAGCCTTCATCAAAAGCGGGCGGATCGAATTGGCCGACGATGTGGCAGTCAAACTCCACGCCAATTTCTTCGCATAGCTTTGGCGCGCGCTCCATGAACTCATCGACCATGCTGTTGAGCTTGTCCAAAAGATGGGTGCGCATATCAACCGTGCACACAACCTTGCCCGGGATGATGTTGCGGCTGTTGGGGTAGACATCGATATGCCCGATCGCCCCCACCGCGTTGGGCTGATTTTTCATGGCGATCTCGTGGGTGAGCTCTGTGATCAACGCTAGACCGCGACCGGCGTTCTTGCGCATGGCCATCGGGGTAGAGCCCGTATGGCTTTCCTTACCGGTCATCGTACATTCAATCCAGCGAAGGCCTTGGCC
>CAKZYL010000495.1 GCA_937884705.1 uncultured Roseovarius sp.
GATCAGATCATTTCATCGATCAGCCCCAATCTGGGTGTCTACCCGACAGAGCCTGATGCTGATCCCGTGACAGACTGGCTGGAAGCCTGCGCGCGGCTGGCAAAGCTGGCCAAACCGGAACATCTTGTCTTGAGTGGACATAAGCGTGTCTTTTCTGGACTTCCCATTCGTATGCGCCAACTCATAGACAATCATCACGGCGCGCTCGATCGGCTTCGCGCACATCTCTCAGAGCCGCGCACCGCTGCCGAATGCTTTCCGCCTCTCTTTAAACGGAAGATTGATGGGGGTGTTTATGGATTGGCTCTGGTGGAGGCCGTTGCGCATCTCAACCATCTGCATCAAGCTGGCGAGGTCACGCGCACCCAAAGGGAAGATGGCGTGTGGCTGTGGCGGATGGGAGGATGAGCCATGGACAATGACATAAAAACCTCGGCAGAAGCGGCGGAAAACGCGGCGATGCCACGCTGCCATGAAGTGCACGCAGATGAGGAGGCCAGCCAAACTGGCCGTGATGTGACCGAAGGTGTGGCGCTTTCCCCGGTAGAAGGCAAAAGCGATGCGCAATGGGCCTATGAACGGTTGATCCTCTACATCCAGAACTTTGAGAAACTGCTGGACAATGAACATGAGGTTGCCATGGGCTTTACTGGCGACCGAGCGGGGATCATTCGGATTGAAGGCATGGGCTATTTCGACCCTGATATCGTCACATTTTACGGAACGGATGGAGCCGGAGCGAAGACCCAGCTGATCCAACATGTCAGCCAGCTTTCTGTTTTGCTGCGGGCGTTGCCCAAAACTGTGCAGGATGCAGAGCCCAAACGGATCGGGTTTCGCCTCGCACGAGATCTCGACAAAGCCGTAACCTAGGGGGCCGCGACATAAGGGGGCACTGCGCATTCGGCGCGTGACAGTTTTTTTCAGATCGCCTATGGCTGGTGCTCAGCGGTATGCCAGGAGCTGAACCATGGATGATCATGAGCACGGAAAAATGAACATCGACGTTCAGGAAAAGACATTTGATACCTTCATCAAATGGAGCGGATATGCCGTCGTCATCATCGTGGTTCTGTTGATTTTGATCGCACTGATAAATGGCTGATGCGAAATTTCGCGGCCATTAGCTGAAAATTGCCTCTTTTTTGCCGGATATGCCCGATTTGAGCCTTGCGTGGTGACTTCACCATGATGCTGGCATACTATTAAGCCACTACGCCGTTAAGAGCGTGAAGAGGCACGACGCATGTCATTTTCAAACGATCTCTCTGCGAGATATACGCAGCTGTTGAACAGGCTGGCCGCCCGTCGCGCGGCATTGGGCCGATCCTCAACCGCCTTCATTGCGCAGCCAGAGCCACGAACAATTGGCAGTTTTGCCCGTGGCAAACAGCTGAGCGCTGGCAACTTCCTTTTGGCGGGGCATTTGCTTCAGCGACCAGACACCTCGATGTGGGATTTGCCGACACCAGAGCATGCTTTTGCTCAGGCGCTCCATGGGTTCGGCTGGCTCGATGATCTTGTGGCAGCGGGTGGTGTGCCAGAACGCGACTGCGCGCAACAATGGCTTTGGGCCTGGATAGACCGGTTTGGAAACGGCCAAGGGCCGGGGTGGAGCCCGGATCTGGCAGGGCGCCGCCTGATACGCTGGATTTCTCACGCGCTTTTCTTACTGAATGGACAGCCGGCGGAGGCGTCGCATGTGTTTCACCGGTCGCTTGCCATGCAAACCAATTTCTTGGCACGGCGTTGGAAGGCCTCTGCGCCCGGTATTTCCCGGTTTGAGGCGCTGACTGGCCTGATTTACGCCAGCACATCCCTGGAAGGCATGGAGCGCCATTTTGAACCGGCAGTGGCCGGGCTGGACAAGGAATGTCGCGAACAGATTGATCAGCAGGGCGGCTTGCCCACGCGCAATCCCGAAGAGCTGCTGGACGTCTTTACGCTGCTGACCTGGGCATCTGTTGTGATGGGTCAGTCTCGGCGTCAGGTCAGCGATGCCCATTGGCATGCGATCAAGCGTATCGCACCGACCCTGCGCACGTTGCGTCATACCGATGGCGGGCTCGCCCGGTTTCACGGCGGTGGGCGAGGGCTTGACGGTCGGCTTGATTACGCGCTGGCCAATAGCGGGGTGAAAACACGCAAGCCAAATGGGTTATCCATGGGGTTTTCGCGTCTCAGTGCGGGGCGCAGCTCGGTTATAGTTGACGTGGCCCCGCCGCCGCCGCGTCGTGCCTCAAGCGAGGCGCATGCTTCCACCTTGGCCTTGGAGATGACCTCCGGTCGGCGACCAATATTGGTCAATTGCGGGTCTGGCGCCAGTTTTGGCATCGACTGGCGCAGGGCCGGACGGTCGACGCCGTCCCATTCCACGCTGACGCTGAACGATCAATCCAGCGCAATGCTGGACGCCGATGCGAACAAGCATGAGTACATGGTCAAAGGCCCCACCAGCGTTCCCATCGAAGTGACGCAAACCTCAGACAAGCACCGGCTCGAGGCGGGTCATAATGGATATGTGCGTGACTATGGTCTGACCCATGTGCGCAAGCTGGAGCTCAGCTTTGACGGGCGCAGTTTGGTGGGTGAGGACATGCTTTTTGCCATAGATGATGCCGATAAAGAGACGTTTGAGGCTGCCTTGGACAAAACGGCGCTAAAAGGTTTGCCGTTCAATGTGCGGTTCCATCTGCACCCGGATGTGGACGTGTCTATTGATATGGGCGGCAATGCCGTGTCGCTTGCCTTGATGAGCGGCGAGGTGTGGCTGTTGCGCGCGGATGATGCTGACATCGTAGTGGAGCCCAGCGTCTATCTCGAAAAAACGCGGTTGAAACCGCGCGCCACCAAGCAGGTGGTTTTGAAAGGGCGCGCGAAAACCTATGTGTCTCGACTGCGCTGGTCTATGTCCAAGCCGCAAGAAACGCCGGTGGGCGTGCGTGATCTGGCCCAGAATGATCTGGATCCGATTGAGTTTTGAGACCGGGCCACTCTTCTGCCCTGGCGGGCAGTCTCGTTGGCGCAAAAACCCGCGTGCGTTCGATGGTCAGGTGTGATTGAAGGCAGTCGAGTTATCAAAGGACCGTTTGCCCAATGTCGCACCCTGATCTCGCCCCGCTGTCTCGTGCCTTGCTGTCCGTTTCTGACAAAACCGGCTTGGTGGCGCTGGGGCAGGCGCTGGCCGCGCGTGGCGTAGAGCTTCTGTCAACCGGTGGCAGCGCCAAGACGTTGCGTGATGCGGGCCTTGAGGTGCGTGATGTGGCGGATGTCACCGGTTTTCCTGAGATGATGGATGGCCGGGTGAAGACGCTGCACCCGATGGTGCATGGCGGGCTCTTGGCGCTGCGGAACAATGCTGCGCATAAGGCGGCGATGGAGACCCATGGCATTGGCCCGATCGACTTGCTCGTGGTCAATCTCTACCCGTTTGAAGAGACCGTCGCGAAAGGTGCAGATTATGACACCTGCATCGAAAACATTGATATCGGCGGGCCTGCGATGATCCGCGCGGCGGCCAAGAACCATGCGTTCGTAAACGTCGTTGTGGACGTTGAGGATTACGATGCCTTGTTGACGGAACTGGACGTCAATAGCGGCGAAACCACCTACGCTTTCCGGCAGCGTCTGGCGCAGACGGCCTATGCCCGCACGGCGGCTTATGATGTGGCAGTGTCAACCTGGATGGCAGATGCGCTGGAAGCGCCGACGCCGCGCCGTCGAGCTGTGGCCGGGCAGTTGGCCCAATCCCTGCGCTACGGTGAAAACCCGCATCAGGCGGCTGCGTTCTACATCGATGGCAGCGCGCGGCCCGGCGTGGCGACGGCAACCCAGCATCAGGGCAAAGAGCTGAGCTATAACAACATCAACGACACAGACGCGGCCTTTGAGCTGGTGAGTGAGTTTGCGGTCGCAGATGGACCCGCTTGTGCCATCATAAAACACGCCAATCCCTGCGGTGTGGCGCGCGCGGAGACGCTTAAAGACGCCTATATGCGGGCCTTTGATTGTGATCGCACGTCGGCCTTTGGCGGTATCATCGCGCTCAATCACCCTTTGGATGGCCCGACGGCCGAAGAGATCGCCAAGATTTTCACAGAGGTTGTGATCGCTCCCGGTGCCGACGACGCGGCGCGCGCGGTGTTTGGCTCGAAGAAGAACCTGCGCCTTTTGACCACGGATGGTCTGGCTGATCCGTCAGGGGCAGGGCGGATACTTAAACAGGTGTCCGGCGGATATCTGGTCCAGGACAAGGACAATGGCAGGCTGCATCCCGGTGACCTGCAGGTCGTCACCAAGCGCGCCCCAAGTGCGCAAGAGATGGCGGACATGCTCTTTGCCTGGCGCGTCGCGAAACATGTCAAATCCAATGCCATCGTGTACGCCAAGGACGGCGCGACCGTGGGCGTCGGCGCGGGCCAGATGAGCCGGGTGGATTCCTGCCGCATCGCTGCGCGCAAAGCCGAAGACATGGCGCAGACGCTTGGCCTTGAAACGCCCCTAACCCAAGGCAGCGTTGTGGCCTCTGACGCGTTCTTTCCGTTCGCTGATGGATTGCTGACGGCCGCGGAAGCCGGCGCAAGCGCTGTCATCCAGCCCGGTGGATCCATGCGCGATGAGGATGTGATCCGGGCCGCCGATGATGCTGGCCTCGCCATGGTCTTGACCGGGATGCGCCACTTCCGGCACTAACGCGGGCAAACGAGCAAGAGGCAGGCCATGCGCACCATTCTCTGGACCGGTATCACGGTATTCGTGCTCGACCAGCTGTCGAAGTACTACGTGGTGCACATGCTCAACCTGGCGACGGTGAGATCCATTGATGTTTACCCGCCGTTCCTCAATTTCCGCATGGCCTGGAACTATGGAATCAACTTCGGCCTTTTTTCCGGGGACAACCCCGCCATGCCATGGATTCTCATCACGCTTGCCATTGTCATTTCCATCGTCGTTCTTGTCTGGGTGACCCGTGAACCGGGTGGACGTTGGCAAAATATTGCCGCCGGGTTTCTGATCGGTGGGGCGCTTGGAAATGTCGTTGATCGCATCATTTATGGGGCAGTTGCGGACTTTTTGAACATGTCATGCTGCGGATTTTCCAATCCGTTTTCCTTCAATGTCGCTGATATCGCGGTCTTTCTGGGCGCGCTGGGTCTGATCATATTCACAGGGGATAAAAAGGCCGCGTGACCTTTTGGGCACGATGCATTAAAACCCGTTTAGCTGCTTTTGGAGATTTGACATGCGTCGTTCGCGTCTGATCGTGTTGACCGGTCTCATTTTTGCCGTCGCCGCTTGCTCGGGCGGTGACAAAACACTGACCCGACTGAAGAACCCGAATGACGGGCCTGATGAGTTTGCGATTACCCCCGGACTGCCGTTGCAGGAGCCGACAAGCTATGCCGATCTTCCCGCGCCGACACCGGGTCAGGGAAACCTGACGGATCAAGATCCGCGCGCTGACAGCATCGCGGCGCTGGGCGGCAACCCCAACAGCATAGGTGGAGGCATTGCGCCCTCGGATGGGAGCCTTGTCAACCACGCCAACCGGTTCGGTACGCAGAGCGGCATTCGATCCACCCTGCGCCAGGAAGACCAACAGGTGCGCAATGCCTATGGTCGGCGCAACCTTTTGCGCATTGGGCCAAGGGATGACTACACGCAAGCCTATAAGCGCCAGTGGCTCGACGCCCAACAGGAACAGAACCGACTTCGCCGGTCCGGCGTGATCACGCCAACTGCGCCACCGGATGCGGATTAACGTCGCATCGCTATCACAGGAAGGTCAGCCATCTTGAATTGCGGCCTTCGCGTCGTATTTCTCCCCAATGGGTTTTCTAAACCATAACGGAGTGACGTGATGCGAAGATTTCTGGCCGCCGTAGTGGCTACAGCTCTGTCGGTGTTTCCTGCCTTTGCCAATGATCAGGTGACGTCCTTCACCCTCGACAATGGCATGGACGTGGTTGTCATCGAAGATAACCGCGCCCCGCTTGTCGTTCATATGGTTTGGTACCGCGCCGGCTCTGCCGATGAGGTCGCGGGTGTTTCCGGGATCGCGCATTTTCTTGAGCACTTGATGTTCAAACAAACGGAAAACCTCGACACGGGTGAGTTTTCTTCGACCGTCGCCAAAAATGGCGGGCGGGACAATGCCTTCACCAGTTATGACTACACTGCCTATTTTCAGCGTGTGGCCTCCGATCGCCTTGAGCTGATGATGCAGATGGAAGCGGACCGGATGGTGAACCTTGTCCTCGATGAAGATGAGGTCAATACAGAACGGGATGTCGTCATCGAAGAGCGCAACCAGCGCACGGAAAACGCGCCGGGAAGCCTGTTTAACGAACAGATGAGCGCCTCGATGTTCCTAAATCACCGTTACGGTGTACCGATCATCGGTTGGATGCATGAGATCGAAGAGCTGTCGCTGGAGGATGCGCAGGCATTTTACAACGCGCATTATGCGCCAAACAATGCGGTGTTGGTCGTTGCAGGCGATGTGACGCCCGAAAACGTCCTGGCTCTGGCTGAAAAGCACTACGGTGTCATTCCTGCCAACCCAGAGATCGCAAAACGCGACCGCCCATCAGAACCCCCGCAACTGGCCGCGCGCCGTCTGGTATTGGAGGACCCGCGCGTGGGCCAGCCCTATGTGGCGCGTTCCTACATTGCCTCCGAACGTGACAGCGGAGCGCAGGAAAAAGCGGCGGCCCTAACAATGCTGGCAGAGGTGCTTGGCGGCGGAACAACCGCGATCTTAGACGAAAAACTTCAGTTTGACAGTCAGATGGCCGTGTTCAGTCGCGCGTATTATCGCGGTGGGTCGCTGGATGACACCACCTTTGACATCTACGTGGCCCCTGCCCCCGGTGTGACGCTGGAAGAGCTCGAGGCCGCTATGGATGAGGTGATCGAGGAATTCCTCGTGAACGGGATACCAGAAGGCACGCTCGAACGGATCAAGACACAGGTCCGCGCCAGCGAAATCTACGGCCGCGACTCTATCAGTTCGCTTGCCAACAAATACGGTCGTGCCCTGACCACAAGCCTGACGGTCGAAGATGTGCAAGCGTGGCCCGACGTTCTACAAGCCGTAACGGAAGAAGATGTCATGGCCGCGGCACGTGAGGTTTTTAATCCCAAACACTCTGTCACTGGTTACTTGAAAGCACCGGAGGTCACACAATGATCCGCACTGTTTTTATCGCCCCTATTCTTGGGTTGGTCCTGATCTTTGTGGCATCTCTGGCCGTGGCCGAGGTGAAGCTCAAAGAGGTGACATCTCCCGGTGGCTTTAACGCTTGGCTGGTGGAAAACCATTCCATTCCCTTCGTCGCACTGGAACTGCGCTTCAAGGGCGGGGCGTCGCTTGATGCAGAGGGCAAGCGCGGCGCAACCAATCTGATGACCGGCCTTTTGGAAGAAGGCGCTGGCGATCTTGATGCACGCGCCTTTGCCCGCGCTCTGGAAGAGCAGGCCGCGACGATCAGCTTTGATGTGTCCGACGATGATCTATCAGTGTCTGCGCGGTTTCTGACGGAAACCAAGTCGGACGTACTGTCCCTGCTGAAGGAAAGCATCACCAACCCGCGCTTTGACGAGGCGGCCGTTGAGCGTGTGCGCGCTCAGGTTTTGGCAGGCATTCGTTCCGACGCAACCGACCCGGACGCAATTGTGGGATTGGAGTTTTCTAACCTCGTGTTCGGTGATCATCCCTATGGCAGCCCGGAACAGGGCACAGAAGAAAGCGTGTCCGCGCTGACACGGGATGATCTGGTCGCCGTGCATCAGGCCACTGTTGCGCAGGATCGCGTTTTCGTCAGCGCCGTCGGTGACATAACCGAAGAGCAGCTTGCAGAGCTTCTCGATGCACTTCTCAGCGATCTCCCGGCAACTGGCGCGCCCTTGCCGTCTGACGCCGATATCAACTTGCCCGGAGGCGTGCAGGTGGTGGATTTCGAAACGCCTCAGTCCACGGCTGTTTTCGCCCAGCCTGGCATCCCACGCGATCACCCTGATTACTTTCCGGTCTTTGTGCTGAACCATATTGTCGGTGGCGGCGGTTTTGAGAGCTATCTCATGGATGAAGTGCGCGCCAAGCGCGGCTTAACCTATGGCGTGTATTCCTACCTCGCAGATAAGGATGGATCCGATCTTTGGATGGGGTCTGTGGCCTCTGCCAATGACCGCGTCGCGGAGGCGATCTCCGTGATCCGCGACATTTGGCAGGACATCAGCGAAGGCGGCCTGACACAGGAACAGCTGGATGACGCCAAAACATATCTGACTGGTGCCTACCCCCTGCGTTTCGACAGCAACCGGAGTATCGCGAATATCAGTGTCTCTATGCAGCTGAGCGATATTCCGATCGACTACATCGAAACACGCAATGATCGTGTGAATGCCGTCACTCTGGAGGACATCAACCGCGTCGCGAAGGAATGGATGGATCCCAGCAAGCTCACATTTGTCGTCGTCGGTCAGCCCGAGAACCTGAATTCAACGATCAACTGAGTTTCACAGGCCTTTCGTCAAATTGGATCGTGCACTTGACGCAAGCCGCTTCAGGCAAACACGCGGTAATACAGCCAATCTGGCAACAGGCGCGACAGCCTAAAGACCCAGGAAAACACCATGGGAAAGTTAAGCTGAAACTTCCCGGGTGTTTTCATCAGGGCGACCATTTGATTTGCGGCCTCTTCTGACGTCATCAGATACGGCATCTTGAATTCATTTTTGTCCGTCAGACGCGTTTTGATGAAGCCGGGATTGGCCAGCTGCACGTTCACGCCGGTGCGCCACAGGTCAGCGCGCATCGATTCTGCCAGAGACATCACACCGGCCTTTGAGGCACCATACCCAATTGCACCAGGCAATCCGCGAAACCCGGACAGCGATCCTGTGATCACAATGTGGCCAGCATTCTTCGCGACCATTTTGGGCACGACATGGCCCAAAACACGAAACGCTCCGGTAAAATTCACATCCGCCATCGCCACACCCTGCGACAGATCCCACTCGGTCGATGGCATGGGCCAGTAGATCCCGGCGAGAAAGACAACGCCATCCACGTCGCCGGCTGCCTCAGCCGCCTCTGCGACGCTGCCGTCATCCGCAATATCGATGGGCACAACGCGCGCCTCACCGGGCACGGCCTGGGCCACAACGTCAAGCCGCTCTTTGTTCCTCGCAGACAAGATCAGGTTGGCGCCAAGCGCGCTCATACGGTGGGCGAGGGCCTCACCAAGGCCCTCGCTCGCACCCACCAACCAATAAGTCTTGCCCGCGAAATGCGTCATGCAGCTTCTGCTTTGCGCATCGTCGCGACCAGTTCAGCCACCTTGATCCCGAACTTGCGGAATTGACTGCGGTTCACGATCGTCGTTCCGCAGGGCGTCAGATACATCCAATCAGTCACAGCCAACACATGGCCACCCGCCTCTTCCGGAAGCCGAATGTTGTAGTTCAGCTTAAGCGCAGATCCCATCTGCATGCCGGTGCCTTGACCGACCAAATCATCTGCATCCGCTTTGACAGAACCATCATTGCCCAGCTCCAACCGCCATTCGCGATCCTGCGTGTTGCCGCTATCATAGCGAAAGTGTTCTTTCATGATGCCTTTGTTGCCATCCCAGGAGGCTTCAAAATCGGCGTCAAAGCGCGATGTCACCCGGCCCAGCGGGCCATAGATCACACCTTCACACTTGATCGGTCCGTTCAGGTGTTGGCGCAGGTCCATGACCGGCGTGCCAGTTTCATAGTGCTCAGCCCGCTGCGACGAAAACCCGACATAGCGCTGTGCGACCAATACCCCTGTCAGCGCCACAACAACGCCCAACAGGAACCAAATTAAAGAAGTCATCCCGTGTTACTCCTTGTCCTCAAAATTAATGGAAACCAGCAATCCGATTGCCAGCAGTTTCAGCACGCATGGCAGCGCGCCGTAGAGCAGGCTGAGCAGGCGGAGCGCGTCTTCCGTGTTCTCCTGACCAGCCTGAAACCCGCCTGACTCCAGCAGCGGCAACAACGTGACCGCGGCCAAAGCCAGCGTGAATTTGGAAACAAAGGACCAAAGGCCAAAGCCTTCGGAGGCCCCTGGTGATACTTTCTCCATGCGCCGCGCAAACAGCGCCGGAAGGAGCGTCATATCCGCGCCAAGTGCCGCGCCGGAGGCAAGACAAATGAGCCCGAAAGCCCATGTATCTCCCGCCCCCAATGTGACAGCAAACCCGAACGCCGCAATTGCCAGCACCATAGCAACCAGCAGCACTTTGCGTTCCCCGATCGCCTCCGCGAGACGCGACCAGAAGGGAGCGGCGAGCGCTGCCGACAAGAAAAACAGCAGCAAAAACGGCCCTTCCCAACCCGGCGCATCCAGTTTGCTTTCCACGAAGAAAAGAAACAGCGTCGAACTCACCGCGACCGGGGCTGCATTAAAGAGCGCGACCATCAACAGCCGCCGCGCCACCGGATCGGACAAGACGCCCGCAAACCCCGTGCTGCTTTCAACCTCTGAACCGCCCCATTCCCGGCGCATGGCCCACAGGGCGACGACCGTCAGAATGGCGAACGCAAAGGCAAACCCGCCATAGCCGCCGATTGCAATGGGCGCTACCGAGGCCGCACAAATGCCAAGCAGAGCACCGGTTTCGCGCCAACGGGCGAGCTTGATGTGCCCCTGGCCTTCAATGCGTTGGGCAGAAGAAACGCCTTCTGCATAAAAGCAAATCGTCAGATAGGAAAAGGACGAAAACACCAGCGTCAGCATCACCGCGAACCACACCAGTGGCGCCGTCGCAGGAGCCACAGAGAAGAGCCCCAGCATCGCCGCCGCCATCGTCAGCGCCGCAACGCAGACTGACAGCCCGCGTTTGTTGCGCCAGACCGTGGCCAGCTTGCCCAACACCGGGTCCTGTACAAAATCGAGCAAACGCAACCCGAAGAGCACCGTGCCAAGTGCCGCCAGCGACACGCCATATTCATCCACGTAGAATTTCGGCGCATGAATATAAAGCGGCAGACCAGCGGCCGCGATCATCGCCGCAAAAATGGCAAAGGCGGGTAGGGTTGGCGTGCGGGTCATCGGCTGACCTCGTGCACGGGCGGCTCAGGGCGGCTTTTGAAACGCGCACCTTTGAACCAAAGTTTTAGAGCTTGCCAATGGATCAGCGCCAGCACACGGCGTGAGCCGAAAGGTCGTCGCAAACACGCACGCACCAGCCCGGCATTGGTCAAGATCTTCCGTGGCCCCACAAGCGTGGCCGTGAGCCCGCCATTGCCACCCGTGAAGTCAATCCAGATGCCGATCCGGTCAGGACGCAGATCAAATCGGAACTCATAACCGCCCTCGATCTTCTGAAACGGGGACACGTGAAAGATCTTCTTCGCCGTCAGAACGTCTTTGGGCCCAATGGGCGCGCGGTCCTCTCTGAAGCACAGGTAAGAATGCCGGTCGCCATAGGTGTTTGTCACTTCCGAGATCACCACGGGCACATCGCCTTGGGCGTCCCGGCAAATCCAGAAGGCCACCGGATTGAACACATGCCCCATAACCCGCGGTTGCGCCAAAAGCTCAATGCGCGCCGGCGCGTTGAACCCATGTGCATCCAGCACCTCACGCACCCAAGAAGGCCCTCGGCCGCGCTTGGGCTGTCCGCCGTGATCGGTGTCCCACAGAGACGCAAGGCCCGCGCGATTGCGCCCGAAAAGCCAGGGCATCTCGAGGTCTTCCTCGGCATCCAGCATCAGGTAATCGATGGAGTAGCGAAACGCATTCTCCACCGCGCCTTTGCGCCCGTGCCAGGTGTGGCCTTCGATATGATCGATCGTCTTCATACGCTCCTACTCAGCCGCAATCGCGACCGCCTCGCGCGACTGAATTTTCTCTGCCACTTCAATGCCGGTGGTCAGCCCGTCTTCGTGGAACCCGTCCCGCAGCCAAGCCCCGCAGAACCACGTATTGCGCGCGCCATTCATCGCATGCACACCTTTTTGGGCGTCTAACGCGGCCAGGTCATACACTGGGTGATGCAACGTCACCTGATCATAGATCAGCTCTTCCCTGATCTCCCGGTTGGAGTTCAGCGTGACGAAATGCGGGTCATCTTTGGGGATCGGCTGCAAGCTGTTCATCCAGTATGTCAGGTCAATCTGACCATCCCGTTTGGCCGGGGCTTCAATGTAATTCCAAGACGACCAAACCGCTTCTCGTTTCGGCATAACGGAGCGATCCGCGTGCAACACCACCTCATTGGGTTGGTACCTTACCGCGCCCAGGAGGCGTGTTTCTTCATCTGAGGGATCGAACAACAAGCTCAGGCTGATATCCGAATGCGTTGCAAAGATCACCTCGTCGAAGTCCTGCCAATCCACGCCCTGCATCTTGATTTGCACGCCGATGCCATCCCGCTTAACCGCTTCCACCGCGCATCCCAGACGCATGCTGACACCTGCCCGTCGCAGCGTTGTCGCCATCTTATCGACATAGGTAACAGACCCGCCAACGACCGTGTACCACTGGTGCTGCCCGTCATAAGACATGAGGCCATGGTTTTTCAGAAAGCGCACCATCGCATGGGCCGGAAAATCGGCCACCTGGCGGGTCGGCGTTGACCATATCGCGCCGGTCAGTGGCAGAAGGTAGTAATCCCGAAACCAGCGGCCCATGCCTAACTTCTCGAGAAACGCATCAATCGTCAGGTCAGGATGGTCCGCAACCATCGACAGGGCGTTCGCGTTGAACCGAAAGATGTCGCGCAGCATGTTCAAATGCAGGGGGTTCAGCATGTTTTTTTTCTGAGCAAAGAACGCTGACGCACCATTCAACCCATATTCTAAGGCGCCGCCGCGCACCGATGCGCCAAATGTCATTGAGCTTTTGGTGACCGGCACGCTCAACTCGTCAAAGATCCGCGATAGATTTGGATAGTTGGCATAATTGAAAACGATGAAGCCGGTATCGACCGGCTGATCTCCGTTCTTGCCTGCTATAATCGTCCGTGCGTGGCCGCCCAGCCGCGGCTCTGCTTCGATAAGAGTCACATCATGGGTAGACGCTAGCGTGTAAGCCGCTCCGAGCCCCGTGATACCTGATCCAATGATCGCGATCTTTCTGCGCCTGGAAGAGGCATTTTCAAATGGCATGGCTTACTTGTCCGTCTATTTTTGTTTGCTGACCTAGGTACGGACGGGGCAAGCGATCGGATGAGAAAGAAAAAAATTGGTTTAGAACTGATCCAAATAGGTCCTTGGTGCGTAAGCCCTCTATGTACAGCGAAACCGCAACGGTTAACTCGAACTCTGGGTCGCCACTGCCACATCGGCATGGTACGCCTGTCTACAGGGGTAAACGAAAAGCGGAATCGGCTGAGGTGACAGTTGGAACGGGAACATCAATTCCTCAGGATGAGGCGCTGCGTTGGGCAAATTGCATTTGCCGGATACGCGACGCTCAGGATCGTGAGGCGTTTGCAGAGCTCTTCCACCACTTCGCCCCGCGCGTGAAGGCTTTTCTCATGCGATCCGGGGCCGATGTCACCATGGCCGAAGAATGTGCGCAAGAGGTGTTGGCCACTGTTTGGCAGAAAGCCCACCTTTACGATCCGTCGCGCGCAAGTGCGGCGACATGGATTTTTACGATCGCGCGAAATCGCAAGATTGATGCGATCCGCAAAATGAGACGACCTGAGCCCGAGGATCTTCCTTGGGGCCCGGAACAAGAACCAGACCAGGCAGACACACTGGCACTGCAACAGGAAACACGAGCGCTGGAAGAGGCAATGGCCTCGCTTCCAGATAAACAGAGAGAGTTGATTGAGAAAGCCTACTTCGGCGACCTGTCACATAGCGAAATTGCCGCAGAGACAGGATTACCCCTAGGCACAATCAAATCGAGAATTAGACTGGCGTTGGACAGACTGCGCCACAAATTGAAGTGATCAAGATGAAGCAAGACGATATCAAGCACCATCTCACCGACGACCTATTGATGGCCTACTCGGCCGGAAC
>CAKZYL010000496.1 GCA_937884705.1 uncultured Roseovarius sp.
ATGGCTGCATATGATTACGAGACGCATGAATATGACGTCGTGGTCGTCGGGGCCGGTGGCGCCGGACTTCGCGCGACCCTGTGCATGGCCGAACAGGGGCTGCGCACCGCATGCGTGACCAAGGTGTTCCCGCCCCGCTCCCACACAGTGGCGGCGCAGGGCGGCATTGCGGCGTCGCTGTCGAATATGGGCCCCGACAACTGGCAGTGGCACATGTATGACACGGTCAAAGGCTCCGACTGGCTGGGTGACACGGATGCCATGGAGTATCTGGCGCGAGAGGCCCCCAAAGCAGTCTATGAGCTGGAACATTACGGCGTGCCCTTCAGCCGGACCGAAGAGGGCAAGATTTATCAGCGCCCGTTTGGGGGTCACACCACGGAATATGGCGAAGGCCCGCCCGTGCAGCGGACCTGTGCGGCAGCCGACCGGACGGGTCATGCGATCCTTCACACGCTTTACGGCCAGTCGCTCAAGAACAACGCGGAATTCTACATCGAGTTTTTTGCGATTGACCTGATGATGAGCGACGATGGCGTGTGCACGGGTGTCGTCTGCTGGAAGCTCGACGACGGCACGATGCATGTCTTCAATTCCAAGATGGTGGTATTGGCCACGGGCGGATACGGCCGGGCCTATTTCTCAGCCACATCCGCGCATACCTGCACGGGCGACGGGGGCGGCATGGTGGCGCGCGCCGGTCTGCATTTGCAGGACATGGAGTTTGTGCAATTCCACCCCACGGGCATCTATGGATCGGGCTGTCTGATCACAGAAGGTGCGCGCGGCGAAGGCGGATACCTGACGAATTCCGAGGGCGAACGGTTCATGGAGCGCTATGCGCCCAACTACAAAGACCTTGCACCCCGTGACTATGTGAGCCGGTCCATGACCATGGAGATCCGCGAAGGCCGCGGCGTGGGCATGGAAGGGGATCACATTCACCTCAACCTCAGCCACCTGCCGCCAGAGGCGCTGCAGCTGCGTCTGCCGGGGATCTCTGAAAGCGCTCGCATCTTTGCCGGTGTTGACGTCACCAAAGAACCGATCCCGGTTCTCCCGACGGTGCATTACAACATGGGCGGTATCCCAACGAATTACTGGGGTGAGGTGATCAGCCCAACCGAGGATGATCCCAACCGCATCGTGCCGGGCCTGATGGCCGTGGGCGAGGCCGGATGCGCCTCTGTGCACGGGGCAAACAGGCTGGGATCGAACTCGCTCATTGACCTGGTGGTGTTTGGCCGGGCTTCGGCTATTCGTGCGGGCAAAGTTGTGGATCGCGATGCGGCACGGCCCTCGACCAACACGGCGGAGGTCGACAAGACCTTCGCGCGCTTTGATGCGATGCGCTATGCAGATGGCGCGGTGCCAACGGCTGAGCTTCGGCTTGAGATGCAAAAGACCATGCAGGCCGATGCGGCGGTGTTCCGGACGTCGAAAACCATGGCCGAAGGCGTCGAGAAGATGGACGTTATTGCCAAGAAGCTTGACGACATCAAGGTCACCGATCGAAGCCTCTATTGGAATTCAGATCTGATGGAATCGCTTGAGCTGACAAACCTCATGCCCAACGCGCTGGCGACGATTTATGGTGCCGAAGCGCGGCATGAGAGCCGCGGTGCCCATGCCCATGAGGATTATTCCACCCGCGATGATGAGAATTGGCGCGTTCACACGGTCGCCAAGGTTGACGGCACAGACCTGACGCTGACCTATCGTCCGATCATTGAGGCACCGCTTACGCTGGAAGATGATGGTGGCATTGAGCTCAAGAAGATCGCGCCCAAAGAACGGACATTCTGATGCGTTTTGGCCGACCTTGCACGACACTTCTCAGCATGGATCTAGCGCGAAGCGTAACAGGTGTTTGATACTGTGGCCGCGTACCCGGATCTCGGCATTCAGCCAGGGCAGATCTTCCGGGTTTTTGGGCTGCGGCGGTCTGGCAACCACGCCATCATCAACTGGCTGTCTCGAAACGCTCCAGGCAGGACGATCTTTTTCAACAATTGTCGCGCCGGCCAGAGCCCGTTTAAGGCCCATAACGGCATAGAGGTCGATGGCATGAAGGTGGGGCATCCGGGCGCGGAAGCCTTGCCCCAAGCGCAAACTGTGGGCGAAGGGGCGAGTGTGTTTGTATCTTACGAAAACCTGATGCCGTCGACCCCGCGCCGCAAGCCTATCAGCGGCCCCCTTGATCTTGAGGATATCACCCGGGACGTGATCATCGCGCGGGACTTTTTGAATTGGGCAGCCTCGTTGGTGAAGAAAGTGCAGGGCAATGCAGAGCTTTCTGCCCATCAAAGGATGGCGTTCGCTCTGCGCCTTGTCGATGTTTATGGCGATATGCTTGATCTGGCGACCCAAGAAGACCCGTCATCGCCGGTGATGATCCGATATGATGCCTGGCTTGAGGATGCAAACTACCGTGCCGATGTTTTGCAGAAGATGGGTTTTGAACAGCAAGATGACAGCACGGGCCGCGTGGAAGCCTATGGCAATGGCTCGTCTTTTCAGCCCGACGCAACAGATGCGCAGGAACTGCGACCATTAGACCGATGGAAAGCCATGCATGACGATCCAGAATATCGTACTATCGTGTGGCTTGCGCTGCAGGATCGTAGCTTTGCCGCCAAACTGGAGCAAGTTTTCCCCGAAAGCATTGGTCCATTGGGTGAATTGGCGTCGAAGGCGCCTTATATAGTCTAATGCTGGATTGAGCGTCCGATCCACATAGATAACGTTATTCAGGCGTCGCGAAAGAAGGTATTTAGGAGAGAAGAATGGTCCAATTGACCCTTCCTAAAAATTCCCGGATGAAAATGGGCAAGACAT